>JASFJF010000043.1:0-14977 GCA_050122255.1 Desulfobacterales bacterium | reverse complement strand
TTTTTTAATGCCCTTTTGGGTCAGTTTCTCGATCAATTTGGGATCGTCCAGCGCGGCATAGGTGGTCAAAATTAAAATGGGCCCTGTTCCTGTAAATAAAATGCCTGCTCTCATGGGGCACCTCCTTTTGTTGAATGGGTTTCCAGAAGCACCTGGAAAGCTCTTGGGCAACGGACAGGCTTGCATACCAGCAGATCTTGGCAGAAACTGATGTGAAGCTACACCCGAAAAATTTGAGCGGTCGAATGCTGGAGGGAAATGAAGTCTAATTAAAAAAAAAGGGATACCAGACCAGACAGATAATCAATTTTTCTCAATTACAATGTTGCATGCCTCATAGGCCAAATCGGATTATCAACAGGTTCTGGATACTTTTGGACGCAAATGCGGTCAAAGCAAGTAATCGATTCGATGTAAGCTTTCAAATCATAATTTAATGGTTCGCAAATTGATGTCAAGAAATCCCGGCTGTCAATTTAAGGGACATGTTGGAAACAGGAATAGAATTCGCACCGGCAAGAACCAACGGATCCAACTTTGGGTTCAGACGACCTGAATCAGGTTAACTCCAATTTTCGTCTGGACATATAGGAGAGCACTTCACTGGTCGACAGCCGTCGGCTTCCGGGGCCCACCCGTACTTAAAAATCTTTCTCTTTTCCAATCTTGAGAAACGCCGCTGACGGTGAGGGCTGACATTCGATCAGCAGTACTTGTTTTTCTTCCACCGGTATCAGCTGAAAGCGGATAAAAACCTGAGTGTTCCAACCCGATATGCTGCTGGAGGTTGACGGCATTATCGTCCACCAACAGGACAACCGGCGTTGTCGGATCTTTGCTTGGAATTTGATTGTTTAGACCGTTGCTGAGTTTATCCATTTAATCCTTATGGTTAAGCAGTTGAGCCTGTTGAGCGTGCTCAACCAAAAGATTTAGATACAATTTTGATACAATTTCTGACAGGCCTTGCAACAGAAAGTTTTATTCGTTAATACGATAGCCGTTAATTATTAGAATCCAATTAGAACCATAATGAACAGGTGGCAATGCAGGTTATTCAAGACAGTTTCCTGGCTGGCGCGAAATCCGTCAGAGGAGTGGCGGTCATCATCGATGTCTTCCGTGCGTTCAGCTGCACCCCGTTGTTGTTTTCACTGGGCATTGAAAAATGCATGCTGGTGGCCACGCCGCAGGAGGCTTTTGCGCTTCAAAAAGATCGGAAAAATGTTGTCTTGATTGGCGAAAGCGGCGGCATACCGATTGAAGGCTTTGACCTGGGAAATTCGCCCAGCGAGATTCGACGACAGGCGCCTTCTCTATTTAAAGGCCGTACCGTCGTTCAACGAACCTCGTCCGGTGTCCAGGGTGCGCTGGCCGCTCTGGAGGGTGCCGCAGAAGTCATGGTTGCCGGCTACACGGTGGCCCGGGCCACCGCCGATTATATTCTCTCGAAACAGCCGGCGCTGGTCAGCCTGGTGGCCATGGGCTGGGATCTCAAGGAGCGGGCCCCCGAAGATGAATGCTGCGCGCGCTATATTGCCCATCTTCTGGGTGCCGGAGACTACGATCACAATAAAGCCCTGAGTGAGATTCTATCCCATGAAACCGCCCAGCGGTTTTTACGCGCCGACAACCCCCATTTTCCGGCCGAGGATCCTATCTTGTGTCTGCAGCGGGATGTGTATGATTTTGCCCTGCGTGTTGAACAAGAAAATCAACTCGTTTCAGTCAAAAAAGCCTAAACCAGATGGCAACTGAAATCTGTTATTGCGATTCGCGCCCGATAGTATTATCTTTTATATTTATGCAAAAATAATCGCCTAAAGAGGAATACGCATTCATGCGTTTTAACAACTTCTGGGATTATCGCCGAATTCTGTTTTCCAGAGGCTTTGCATCGGCAGTTTGGCAATCAAGAAAAAATGTGCTGGCCAACGGCCAGGGCCGCCCGCTGAATGCCGGGCCTTATATGGCCGAGCTGGATATCACTTATCGATGCAACTGCCGCTGCCAGATGTGCCAGCGTTGGCAGGATGCGCGCGATGATGAGTTGCGTGCGGACGAATACGAGGCTCTTGCTGCAGAGCTGCACGACCTGGGTTCCCATCAAATCAGCATTGCCGGCGGAGAGCCACTGATGCGGGACGATGCATTTGATATCATCAGAAGTTTTTCCGGAAGAGGCATGTCCGTTAATATTTGCACCAACGGCCTTTTGCTTGAAAAATATCACAACCAGATTTGCAATTCCAAAGCAACCTGCGTGACTGTCAGCCTGGACGGCGCCTCAGCCGACAGCCATGACATCATCAGAGGCGCTCCGGGTTCGTACCGGCAAATTGAAGATGGACTCCAGCGCCTGCTTCAGCACCGCCGATCGTCGCGCCCGATCGTGCGTGTCCGCATGACCATCTCCAACCAGAATGTGAATGAAATGCGGGCTTTCTATCAAAAATGGGATGGGGTGGTCGATGATGTTTTGTTCCAGCCGGTTCACTATTGCAACGATGCCTATTATACCGGCATGGACGAAAACAGCTTGCATCTGGATCCTGAGCTCATTTCCGAGCAAATCGATGCCACTCCCCTGGCAAACGACGGCTATCTAACACGCCTGATTGACAGTCTGAAAGCCTGCGGGTCGTTCCCCCAACAGCAATGCTACGCCGCGGTATTGATGGCCCGTATCGATCCCTGGGGCAATGTTTATCCCTGCCTTGAACAGCACGTTAGTGTCGGATCCATTCGTGAAGCTGATTTTAAAACCATCTGGAATTCAAAACGCATCCAGACGGAGCGCCATCAGCTGGCCTCCGATCGCGCGTGCAACTGCTGGTACAATAATACGGCTTTAATTGGCCATTACGGCAATTTGCTGGAAAAAACCCGCATGCAATCGCTGTGGGATCTGGCGCGCCATAATATCACCTGTCATGTACCGGCGGTCATTTCGGGCAAAAAATATAAAACTTCGCTTTGATTTATTTAAAGCTTATCTGCATGCAAATACGCATTTCAAACCCGTGGTCAAAAAAAGAAAATAGCGCTTCGTTAGCCGAACGTATCCGCTCAAACTCGATTTTTTTATTCTTCCTTTTACAATGCCTTTTTCTTTCGTCGCCTGATGCCGTCGCAAATGACTCACATCCGGGGCCGTCACATAAAAACGAAGAACACGGTATTTTAGTCGAGCCCGATGATGATTTAATCCACATTATCAATCCTTTAAAATCGACGTGCTATGACTGGAGAGGCAGCATTGTTCCATGCATCTATAAACGACCGTACGCAGAACTCCTGATCGAAAAATCCACTCCGGAGAAGCGTTTTTTGGACAACAAAAACGGTACGGTGACCGATAACCTAACCGGACTCGTCTGGTTGAAAAATACGGGATGCTTCGGGATGATGGATTGGAAAGATGCTCAGCTGGCGGCAAAAAGTCTGAAGGATGGAGACTGTGGTCCGGATCCCGCGCTGATGCTTTCAGATGGTTCGTCAGCCGGCGACTGGCGTCTACCCTCCATGAGTGAACTGTGCACATTAATCGATTTCAGCAAAAGAAATCCGGCGCTACCCGACGGCCACATGTTTTCAGATTTCCCATCCGGTTACTTTTGGTCGGCGACCACGCTTGATAATAATCCCGGAATGGCATGGATTGTGTATTTCGAGTCCGGCACGACCTGTTACGATGATATCAAATACCATGCCGGTCATATCTGGCCGGTCCGCGGACCGATGGAATAGCCCGGCATTTTTAACGGCAAAAATCTCGCTTTAATGCGGTTAACCTTTAACCCTCCCTTTTGCGAACTTTTCGATAATTTCTTCGGCAGATGTGTAGGGTCTGCTCTGGGCGACGGCCGTTGGCTTGAATGTTAGATGACCGAATGCAAACCCCAAACCTCTGCGCAAAGAGACATCTTCTTTAATCGCCGCATACCAGCCCTTGTCGGCCATCTTCAATACATACGGCAAACTCATGTTTGATAAAGCATCAGAGGCTGTTTTCGCAACGGCAGATGGCAAATTGTCCACGCAAAAATGTTGGATGCCGTCGACGACGTAAGTCGGCTGGTCATGCGAGGTCGGCACGCAGGTTTCAATAGCGCCAGCGGGATCGCAGGAGATATCCACAATCAGCGCCTTATTTTTCATGAGGCCAAGCATTTCTCGGGTCACAATATGTTCATCAGATTGTGGCGGCCATTTGACGGCATTTATTAAGAGGTCGACTTCGGGCAGCATTTGTCGGACATTATATTGATTTAAATATACGGTTTTTAACCCGGGCAACATCGTTTGGCGGATGTTTCTTAATTTCTCTAAATCAATATCCAGCAAGGTGACATCTGCCCCCAGGCCAACCGCATAGCGTGCCGCTCCAAGTCCGACATTGCCGGCTCCAAGAATCGCCACTTTAGCCGGTTTGGAACCCACAGCGCCTCCGACCAAGATTCCACTGCCGCCGGTGGTTGTAAACATATGGTACACGCCCATAATCAGTCCGACCTCACCTGCGATTTCACTCATGGGCGTCAGCAGAGGACATCTGCCGTCATCGGTTTCAATATCCTCATAGGCAATGGCAATGACCTTTTTATCCAATAAAGCCTGAGTTTCTTCAGGGTTATTGGCTGAATGAATGTAGGTAAAAATGATCTGTCCTTCTCGCAAGAGATCAAATTCTTGCGAAAAAAGCTCCTTGACCTTCAGGATCATTTCCGCTTTCTGGTAAACCGTTCTGGCATCGGGCGCCAGAATTGCCCCCGCCGTGGTGTAATCCGCATCGGCTATACCACTGCCCGCACCGGCCCTGGTTTCAATGATGATTTGATGTCCTCTGGAAACCAGCGCATTGACAGCCGGTGGTGTCATCGAAACGCGATGCTCGTTTTTCTTTATTTCTTTAGGCACTCCGACAATCATGAGCTTACCTCCTGAGCCTGGTATGACATAAATTTATTGTCCTGTTGTCTACGAACCATTGGGGTTTACTCTGGGCCGATACTATCATATGAATCCGGCGGTATTATATCGATTTTTGATAAGCTTGAAAAACTTTTTCAAGGCATTCTACCAGAAATCCGATTTCGCTATCACTTATGTTGAGCGGTGGAGAGATGCGAATGGTATGGCCGTGGCAGTCATTGGTGATAATACCCATTTCAAGCAGCTTTCGACAAAACTTCATGGCGTTTCCATGTTTGACTTCAATGCCGATAAACAGGCCTTTTCCCCTGACTTCCTTAATCTCCTCGGTCCGCACAGCCATTTTCATGAGTTGCTTTTTGAGCTTTTTTCCCTGGACTTCGGCATTCTTTGCCAATTGTTCTTCTTGAAGTACTTCCAGGGCGGTGACCCCGGCAACACATGCCAGCGGGTATCCGCCAAATGTCGAACCATCTGATCCCTTCTGAAAGGCCAGATCCATCAGGCCGGCGTTTGTAACAAACGCGGATAAAGGAATGAGCCCCCCAGACAAGGCCTTACCCAATATCAGACCGTCCGGAACAATCTTTTCGTGCTCAAAACAAAAATTTTTGCCCGTCCGCCCCAGACCGACCTGAATTTCATCGAGCAGAAGCAGCAAATCGTGATCATCGGCAATTTCGCGCAGCCCTTTTAAAAATCCGGCGGGAGGAATTCTCATCCCCCCCTCTCCCTGCATGGGTTCGACTAATATACCGCAGGTATTTTCGTTGATGGCTGCCTTTACGGCATCCAGATTACCAAATTCAACCGCTACAAATCCGGGCGTTAAAGGGCCAAACCCGGCGCGATATTTTTGCTGTGTTGAAAAGGACACCACCGTAATCATACGGCCGTGGAAATTGTTATCGAAGACGATAATTTCTTGCTTGCCATCGGGGATGTTCTTTTCTTTCCAACCGTAGTACCGCGCCGTTTTGATAGCCGTTTCGACCGACTCGACCCCTCCGTTTTTGGGCAGGACTTTATTGCCGATCTTTCCGAAACGAGGTCCCAGCTGAGGAATAAATTCAGCTGCTTTGGATAAAAAAAGCGCCAGCGGATCGGTGTAAACGACATTGGAAATGACAGATGCATAATTTTCGGCAAGCGCGCGCATGAGCGCATTGACGATTTTCGGGTGGTGATGACCGGGATTGGCGGCGGAATATGCGGCCAGGCAATCGAGATATTTTTTGCCGTCTATGTCTGTAATCCAACTGCCCCGGGCTGTTCTCACAACTACGTTGAGACGGTTATAATGATCAGCACCGAACTTTCGCTCCAATGCATACACAGCATCATCTTTTAAATTTGAAAAGCCAACAACGGGGGTATCGTATAGTTCTATCGGTAAATTGTGCATGGCCGGCCTACCTTGTCTGCGGTATTGTTGCTATCTAAGTAGCAACTTTATTAACAAGTCAGCCAAATTGTCAAGATATTTTTGATTTTGACACTATTTATTTTTTAACATATTGTTATTGCATGTAAATTAAATCGCTGCAGCCGTTTTCTTTTCATAGACCGATACAAAACTCAACTTAGCCATAATTCATCATCGGATTGATAAACCCAAGATTGGCATTACTGTTGTTAAATAGTGAGCAACTTATAAGGAGGATACACACATGGATGTAGCGGCCATACTGAGGGATTTTGCCTTTTCAAAATATGAATCATCGTGCTACCTGGCTCTGCTCGCCAAACATCCGGCAAACGGGTCGCAGCTTAGCAAGCTTTCAGGTATAGCCCGATCCAGAATCTATGATGTTTTGCGCAGCCTGGCGAATAAAAAGGTTATTTTTGAAATTGAAAAGGGGCTCTATGTGCCGTTACCGTTTGAGGAATTGAAAAAACGGCTTCGCAGCCAGTTCGAATCAAACCTCAAGATCCTGGATGATCAGCTGAATGCCATGATAGATCAGTCCCATTTCGAATATCTGTTAACGTTGAACGGCGTCCAGGAGGTCCTTTTCAAAGCAGCGGATATTATTGATTCCGCCGGACAGGAACTTTACATGCGTCTCTTTCCGGCTACATGGGAACGCTTAAAGGATCATATTGAAGCGGCTGTTCATCGGGGCGTTGGTGTTCGCTTTATCTCTATGGGTTCCATGGATCTGCAATACGACATCCAAATTTTGCATCCTGATGTCAAAGATCTTAAGGACAAACTCGGAGGAGAATCCATCGACATCATAGCCGACAGGAAAGAGGCCCTGGCAGGCATATTCGAAACAAACCATGTTCACAAATCACCATTTATCTGGACTCGAAACCACTGGTTTGTCATTGCTAACCGCGATAGCCTTCGTCACGATTTCTATCACTATTTTTTTGATAAAATCTATGAAAAGGGAAAATCGCTTTCAACACGTGATAAACAAATTTACGAATTCATTAAGGCCGATGACTAATTATTATCTATAGAACCTATCTCAAAAATAGTAGATCACGCTCAAGGGCGCGGCGCAAAACCGATTCAAAAACGGAGTAGACACGTTCGTATTCGAGTATTTTATGCAGGGACAGGGAAAAAGGGGTTCCCTGTCCCTGCCTATAAACAAAGCCCTTGGGCGTTAGATGCATTTTTGAAATAGGTTCTAATTGTTTCGATCGGTTGGCGACGACTTTATCTTAAAAAAGCCGGGGATCAACGTATTGGTGCTGATGATTCCCTGTAGTTGCCGGACCTTTTCGTGCACAAACTGGGAAATGGTTTCGGCATCCGAGCTGAGCAGATCGCGTGTCAGCTCCACTTTTACCAGCACATCCACATCCCCGTGCACCCAGTAGATCTCTTTGACTTCTTCGAGGGCATAGAGTTTTTCGATAAGTTTTTTCTCTTTGTTCGTCTGAAGGTTCATGAGGATGAAAAAGGTGATACGCTGTTTCATTTCCGGATATTCAGGGCTATTCAGTTCAGTCATTTTTTTTCGAAAGGCCTCCATATTTTGCTCAATGAGCTTATTAATGCCAACACCGTACTGTCGTCTGCGGCCCTGTTTCCAATGATGCAAGGTAATGTAGGCATACAGATCGGCAATGGTACGCTCGGGAAATGAATCAACCAATCGTTCCCGTTTGATAATCTTAACGAACGGCCGATAAATGGTCCGGTACCAGTCCAATGCTGCTTCTTTGAATTCGACCGGATGCCCTTGCTCACGCTCCAGATATACCTGATGATCAGAAATCTGCTCAAGCAAACAGCCATATTGACTGACCTCCGTCAATGTAATATCAGACGGCAGCTGAGTGCGATCTGCAAATTCTGCACGTTCACGGTAAAGAAGGCCATCTAAGGTATCTTTGGAAGGTATAAATTCGACAATCCGGGCCAAAATTTCATCATGGCCCAGCTCCTTGGCCGCTGAAATCCGGTGGTTGCCATCCGAAACATAGTATTCATCCTTGATTTGGAAGAGCTCCACGGGCTTCAAAGGTCGACCTTCCCGCATCGCCTCCCTGATCCATTGCAGCCGCTCGGAAGGAATATTTTTCTTAAACCTGAAGCTATTGTCAAAGTCTTGATATCGACCGACACTGCCGACAATACGATCCAGCGGTATCGATTGGATCCCGCGATCTCTGGTGTCGAAGGCGGCGTCTTTTTCCTGCTGGTCCTTGAAGCTTTTTACCTCTGGCGGCCCGTTATTTTGCCGGCGTTGATCACCGCCGCGATTGAATATTTGAAGGAACCTGGATATCCAGGACGCATTGCCCATAAGTGTTCACCACTCTACTCGATTCATATACGGTCACCCGCTCAGGTCGCCAGAACGATAGTACATTAACAAACGCGGTTATTCGGGAAACGCCAGTTGGATACTCCTGATTTTTACCTCACCCCGAAGATCACGAAGATCACAAAGAAAAACACATTAATTTACTTCTTCTTTTCGTGTCCTTCGTGCCCCTCGTGGTTATGGTTGCCTTTCTTGAGCTTTCCGCATAACCGTAATTTTTAAATCTTATGATTTTCTCTGTTTTAAAAGCTCCCACCAACAAGTATCAACTCAAGCTTGTTTCTTAATAGTATATGCATCGAATCACAATGATCGAGCAATGATAAAATACCCCTTTTGGACCTTCTAATTATATAAACAAAAAAAATCAATAATTTTTTTTCAAATAAAAAATTTTTGCTTGACAAATTTATTAAATGAATATAATTGGCTGAAAAAATATTTTAAATAAAGAATGGGCAGCGTCTATGGATAAAATAAATCTTGATACCTTGGATAATGAGATCATCCGTCTGCTAACCGAAAACGGGCGAATGCCGATTGGTGAAATGGCAAAAAAACTCGATGTAACATCCCCAACCATACGTAGCCGGATTAAAGAACTCGAAAAAAAGGGTTTATTTAAAGTAGCAGGTCTGGTTGATCCCAACCAACATCCGAAAATGGTAACGGCTATAGTCGCAATGAGCGTGCGGTCGCTTGGAAAGATGGATCAGATATTGGAAAAAATCGCCAGCCTGCCCAATGTGGTCTGGGCAGGTGTCTGCACCGGGCGCTACGATATTATCGCAGAGGTTGTATGTGTAAGGGGTAGGGACGAATTATATGAATTTACGACTCAGGCAATTCTTAAAATTGGAAATGTGGTTAGGAGCGAAACTTTTGTTTTTTTGAAATCCAGTCATAACTGGCTGTGCCTGCCCAGAGGTGTAGAGGAGATCTAAACGACAAATCGTGAGAAACCTTTTCAGTCTCAATTTGGCTGAAAGATGAATCGTCCGTTAATAATCAAATGCTCAAAGGGGATATGGCAATGAGAAAATTAATTATCCCAATTCGAATCATTATGGTTATTGGATGCCTTGTTTTTAATGGCTATGCCGAACAACCCAAGGAAAAGATCACCAATAGCCTGGGGATGGAGTTTGTTCTGATTAAATCCGGCAAATTTATGATGGGAAGTCCGGAAGATGAACCCGGCAGGTACAGCGGAGAAACGTTACACCCGGTCAATTTGACAAATCCTTTCTATATGCAGACCACCGAAGTCACGCAGGCACAATGGAAAACGCTAATGGGCAAAAATCCTGCCAGCCATAAAAGATGCGGGGACACGTGCCCGGTGGAACAGATCTCCTGGGAAGATGCACAAGAATTTATTCAGAAGCTCAATCAGAAAGAAGGCACCACTAAATACAGGCTTCCGACCGAGGCTGAATGGGAATATGCCTGCCGTGCGGGAAGCACAACCGCTTTTCCCAGCGGCGGGATTACGGAACTCAACTGCGGTCGAGACCCCAATCTGGATCCTATCGGCTGGTATTGTGGCAACTCGAATAATGCGATTCAGCCGGTCGCTCGAAAAAAACCCAATGCCTGGGGGCTTTATGACATGCACGGTAATGTCCAGGAGTGGTGCCAGGACTGGTTTGGGGCCTACCCGGACGATGAGGTCATCGATCCCAAAGGGCCCAAGAAGGGCTCGTACCGGGCGATGAGGGGAGGGGTCTGGTACAGCCCGGCACGCGATTGTCGTAGCGCCAGTCGTTTCGGGAGTCCACCACGTTACAGGTTTCAACATATCGGCTTCAGGCTTTGCATGACGCCATAATCAAGAACAAAAAACCTATCAAAAAGGGAGGTGATTGGGATCAAGAAAACGTAACCTGTCAAAAACGATAAATCCAAAAAAATGACAAATCCTGACATGAGGAAAAAGGAGGGAAAAAATGCAAAAACGAAAAGTTTTTACGGTAATGGTCTCATTAGCATTTCTCTTTGTATTTTTGGGAATCGCCTCAGCGGGAACTCTTGAGGAAATTTTAAAGAGAGGAGAAATCCGCATTGCCTGTCAAACCCAGGGTGCACCGTTCAGTTTTGTGGATAAAAATGGCAAGCGGACCGGTAGTTCTGTTGAACTTACGGAAATGATTGCCAAGGAGATGGGCGTTAAAGCCAAGTACCTCAACTATGACTGGGACGGTCTGATTCCGGCTTTACTTTCAAAAAAGGCCGACATGCTGGCGGCCGATATGACCCCGACCCTGAAACGGGCCATGAAAATCAGTTTTACCGACCCGTATATGTATACCGGCAGTGTGGTGTTCGTGAAACAGGACAGCCCGATCAAGACGCTTGAAGACGTTAAAGCCGGGACCAAGATGGCCGTCCTTTTGGGCTCAACCGGTGAAAACGATGCAAAAAGGGTTTTTCCAGAGGCAAAATTGAAGACCTATAAGGGGGGTGGCCCGTTGTTGATCAATGCCGTCCTTGCCGGGCACGTCGATGCCGGGGTGAACGACGGCTCGGCTGCACGCAGCCAGATCGCCAGCTTTCCGCCCGATAGCGTCCGAATTTTAGAAGGGCAGCTGTCAAAATCGCCGTTAGCCTTTGCCGTGCGCTATGACTCCCCGGATCTACAGAGCTGGCTCAACCTTTTCTTCCTGCACATCTCTCTGGATGGCCGCCTGAAGCAAAACCTGGATTACTGGGTCAATTCGCTGGACTGGAAGAAGGACCATTAAACAACCTTTTACTTCGCGGGCGGATTAAATTTTGTCCGGTGTGAGCCGGCTGTTCCGGCTCACACCTCTCTTAATCAAACCGCTGACAAGGGTATACGATATGCTTGAAGGCTTCAATTTTAGAATCATTTGGGAATATATGCCGCTGTATGGGCAGTGCTTTGTGGCCACCCTTTGGCTGTCTGGCTTGTCCCTGATTGGCGCTGTCCTGGTAGGGATCATTGCCTGCGCCATGCGACTGAGTCAATCCCGAATCCTGCGCAGCATTGCCGGAGTCTATATCGAAAGCATCCGTTCCACACCATTGCTGGCACAACTGTATTTTTTCTATTTCGGTCTGCCGTCGATGGGCATCATGCTTCCGGAATGGCTTACCGGCGTTATTGCGTTAGTCCTCAATAGCGGCGCCTATTATGCCGAGATCATCAGGGCCGGGATTCAGGCCATTGCATTCGGACAGATCGAGGCTGGAATTGCCTCCGGCTTGAGCTATTTTCAGCGCATGCGCCATATCATTCTCCCGCAGGCGCTTGGCAACACGATCCGGCCCATGCTGGGCCAGGCCATCATACTGGTAAAAGACTCGTCGCTGCTCTCATTGATCTCAATTTTGGAGCTGACGCGCGCCGGCCAGGTGCTCACAGCGGAACGATTCACGCCCGCCGAAGGGTTCCTGACCACGGCGGCTTTTTATCTGATTATTTATTACATGCTCAAGGCGTTCTCACGTTGGTCTGAAAAACGACTGATCTTTCGGGAAGCGCATTGAGACACGAGGGATAAACTATGTGGGGTTTCTATTTTAACGAACTGATGCGCAGTCTACCGTTCTTCCTCAAGGGGCTCTGGATGACCGTCGCCGTTTCGGCTTTGAGCCTGATCTTCGGGACCATCATCGGCTTCGTCGGGGGCATCCTGAGGGCCGGCCGCAACAAGCCTGCCCGCATGCTCGTCGGCGCGTGGGTGGATCTCATCCGTGGCACACCCTTTCTGGTGCAGATTTTTGTCATCTTTTTTATTCTGCCCGGTATCGGCATAGAACTGGAAGCCTTCCCGGCAGCGGTTATTGCACTGACCAATTTAACGGCCAGTTTCATCACTGAAATCGTCGCTAGCGGTATCCTAGCCGTAGACAAAGGCCAGCGAGAAGCCGCCACCGCATCCGGGCTCTCTCATTACCAGCAACTTCGATTTATTGTTTTGCCCCAGGCGATACGGTCCATTTTGCCACCCCTGGTGGGACAATATGTTCTTTTGGTCAAAGATTCATCTGTTGTTTCGGCTATCGGTGTGGTCGATATCACCAGAGTCGGCTGGCTGACCGTGCAACGCATCCCGGAAGGTCTGATGGTTTTCGGTCTTGTGGGGCTTTTATATTTTGCTATCTGTTATCCATTAATCAACCTGTCGGGTTTCCTGGAAAGGCGGATGACGGTCGTATCTACCAGGCTCTAACATGAAACAGATAGTGTCGTTGTAGAAAAGGGCGAAAACATAGAGGGGAAAAGGTTCATGATTTCTTATAAGAATGTAAACAAATGGTTCGGAGAACTTCATGTTCTCAACAGTATCAATCTGGAGGTTGAAAAGGGGGAAGTCATCGTGGTCTGCGGTCCGAGCGGATCGGGCAAGAGTACCCTGATTCGTTGTATCAACCGCCTGGAGCCCATCCAGGAAGGCGAACTCGTTGTCGATGGCATGCCGGTGCACGACAAAAAGACCAACATGACCAAGATTCGGGCGGAGATCGGGTTTGTCTTTCAAGCCTTTAACCTCTATCCACATATGACAGCGCTGGGGAATACAACCATCGCACCCATCAAAGTCAGAGGGATCAGTAAAGCGGAGGCCGAAAAACTCGGTCGTGAGATGCTCACCCGGGTGGGTTTGGCAGAGCGCATCGATCACTATCCAGCCCAGCTCTCTGGCGGTCAACAGCAGCGCGTGGCGATCGCTCGCGGCCTGTGCATGCAACCTAAAATCATGCTCTTTGACGAGCCCACATCAGCCCTTGACCCCGAAATGATTCATGAAGTCCTCGACGTCATGCGCGATCTGGCTAAAGAGGGTATGACCATGATGGCGGTTACGCACGAGATGGGGTTTGCGCGGGAGGTGGCCAGCCGGGTTGTCTTCATGGATGAGGGAAAGATCATCGAGGTCGCCCCCCCAAATGATTTTTTTAACAACCCCCAAACCGATCGGGGTAAATTTTTCCTGCAATCGATTCTTACCCACTGATCGGGTGCTAGCGGAACCCCAGATGGATTGATGGTTTGGTGCCTGAGAATCGCGATGCGCATCGTGCGGGCTAACGCGAGTAAAACAGCACTGATGCAAATCATCCATCAGAATTCTTATGCAAAATGCCACGCTAAGCCATTGCAAAACACAGCATAACCCGAAAGGAGGCAACCATGGCCAAAGAAAAGAAAAAAAAGAAACTGAAGAAAGAAAAAACCAAAAAAAATGCCAAAAAAGAAGCCAAAGGCAAGGGTAAAGGCAATAAAAAAGCCAAGGGCAAAAAATCAAAGGGCAAAAAATAGCGTGACTCGAACCGAAAAAAGCTGAAGGATAACAATATGAAAATAGCTGTATTGGGCTCGGGAAACGGGGGCTGTGCCGTCGCATTCGACTGTGCGGCCCAAAGCCATCAGGTTCATCTATTTGATTTTGAACAATTCCCGCAGAGCATTCAGGCTGTACAAAACAACGGCGGCATCCACTGTGAGGGCATACTTGAAGGATTTCAGCCGGTGGCTTCCGCCGGACACGAAATAGAAAAAGCCCTGGATGGGGCGGATATCATATATGCCGTTGGTCCGGCGTACAGCACCAGACCCTTTGCCGAGGCCTGTAAGCCATACCTCAAGCAAGGGCAGATCGTGATCGTGTGCCCCAGCTCCTGCGGTGGAAGTGTTGAATTTAAGATCGGCGCCGGACTGGATCTGAGGGACGAGGACATTGTTGTGGCAGAGACGTCAACGTTGCCATATGCCGTTCGACTGCTTGAACCCGGCAAAGTCAGGATTTTTAACAAGCTCAAAGGCGGGTTATTCCTGGCGACGATTCCGGCGCAAAGGACCCATAATGTGTTGGAGCAGGTGCGCGATGTCTATCCGACGATGAGCGCGGCAAAAAATATACTTCAGACCAGCCTGCAAAACGGCAACCCGGTGATCCATCCCACGATTACGCTCATGAATGTCGCCTTAATCGAACGCACCAGGGGTGATTTCGATTTTTATCACGAGGGTGTCACGCCTGCGGTCGGCAGGCTGATCGAAGCAGTTGATAAGGAACGGATCGCCATTGGGAAAAAATTGGGCGTGGAGGTCATACCCGATCCGGAATTAGGCGTCATTCAGGGCTATATGACAGAAGCTACGTATGACAACGGATTTATCACCTCGCCGGGATTCGAGGGGGTCAAAGCCCAGAGTCGTCTGGATTATCGCTATTTTAATGAAGATGTCGGCTATGGTCTGGTGTTCCTCCAGAAGCTCG
>JASFJF010000042.1:0-15406 GCA_050122255.1 Desulfobacterales bacterium | reverse complement strand
TCCGCGCTGCTCGTTTCCGACGATTATCATCGGCGAAACCGTCGTCGTGGGTTATAAGGAAAAAGAAATTAAGGAGGCTCTGGGAATGTGATGACACCAAAGGAACTCTATGATCGCATGAAAAAGATACAGGAAGCCAAAGGCTATTATTTCAACAAAGACAAAGAGCGGACTTTTGAACTGCTCGAAGCATTGATTGGCAACAAGGAAAATTACGGTTACATGGGCTGTCCCTGCCGCCTGCTATCCGGAGACAAAGAATTGGATCGCGATATCTTTTGTCCCTGTGTATATTCTGTTCCGGATATTGAAGAGTTCGGCAGTTGTTATTGCAACCTGTATGTGACGCAGGAATGGAATGACGGGAAAATCCCACACGAATATGTGCCCGAACGTCGTCCGCCGGAAAAAATGCCCTACTGATTCGGAAAATCGATTATCTCCCCTGTTCGGTGAAGCCTCCATCGGGCAGGGGCCGTACAGTGGTGCACGCAACGGGAATAGCTTACCGAACCCTATTCGCCGCATCAGCCCCAATCCTCTCATTTTATTCTATTGCCCTCTTGACATTTTGCATTAAAAAATCCATTTTAAAATTGGGCCTGTAGTTCGAACTTATGATCAAACTTTGATGATTTCCGGGGGAAATCTTCATGCTGAATTAGATTTGCTATGTTGGCGTACTGGAATAATGGCCAAAATTCAAATGGCTTGTTACAACACCCCATTACTCCATTACTCCAATATTCCTCAACTAAAAGACTAAAGAAACCGGGAAACTCGAAATTGCTGATCCTTAAGGCAGAGTATCCAAATTCCAGCGTCTTTGTGAGGAAGAAAACAAAGAGGTGATGTATGGAAGATGTATGCAAACCAATGTTAAACACAGGATTGCGAGGCGTCGTCATAGCCGATACACGCATCAGCGACGTCCAAGGAGCTGCTGGCAAGTTAATTTACCGGGGTTACCTCATTCAGGATCTGGCCAATAATGCCACTTTTGAAGAAGTCGCCTATTTACTGCTTTTTGAAAAACTGCCGAATGAATCTGAGTTGATAGCCTTTAGAAAGCAGCTGGCGGCTGAAAGAGACATACCGCAGGAGGTGGTCGAGGCTCTGAAAACGCGGCCGAAAGATGCCCTGGTTATGGATGTTTTACAAGCCGGTGTTTCGCTGCTGGCCAACCATGATCCGGATATCACAGACCAAACACAGGAAGCTGCTGTGCGCATGGCGATCCGGCTGATTGCAAAATTTCCGACTCTCCTGGCGGCCTGGGATCGTATTCGAAACGATAAAGAGCCGCTAAAGCCATCGCCCGTACTGGATCATGCCGCCAATTTTCTTTACATGCTCAAAGGCGAGGAACCGGACGAAGAAGAAAGCCACTTTATGGATGTCTGCCTGGTGCTGCATGCCGAACATTCTTTTAACGCATCGACCTTTGCAGCCCGCGAGGTTGCCTCCACCCGAGCGCATATGTATGCGTCGACCGGTGCTGCGGTCGGATCTTTATCCGGTGAGCTTCACGGGGGCGCCAACATGCGGGTGATGGAGATGCTGCAAAAGATTGGTTCGGCCGATAAAGTCGAAGCCTATGTCAACGAGCAATTCGATGCCGGGCGCGTTATATTCGGTCTGGGGCACGCCGTCTATGACACCGATGATCCCAGGGCCCACATTCTGTCTCCCATGTCCAAACGGATGGGCGAACGTATCGGGGATACCCGCTGGTATGAAATATCACAAGTTCTTGAAAAAACAGGTAAAGCTGAGTTTAGCAGGCGCAAGGGCAAAGATATTTATGTAAATGTTGATTTTTACAGCGCTTCCCTTTATTATGCGATGGGAATTCCAATTGATCTCTTTACACCCGTGTTTGCAATTTCAAGAATATCCGGCTGGACGGCCCATGTCATCGAAGAATACTTTGCCGGTGCCGCCCCCAAACCCATGCTGTACCGACCGGAATCGGACTATATCGGCGATTATTGCGGGCCTGATGTCTGTGAATTGGAACCTTTGGAAGATAGAGGGTAACCTTTGGCAGGAGGCAGAAACAGTTTGCTAAAAAATCCCAACCTTCGGATGACGCGCCAGCGCCGGGTGATTTTAGAAGAGCTTCGCAAAGTCAATACACACCCAAGTGCAGATGAAGTTTATGAGCTGGTTCGTAAACGCTTGCCCCGCATTAGCCTGGGCACGGTTTACCGCAACCTCGATGTCCTGTCCGAAACCGGTGAAATCAAAAAGCTTGAACCCGGTTGCTCCTTGAAGCGCTTCGATGGCAATCCGGCAGAGCATTTCCATATCCGCTGTATCCGCTGCGACCGTGTTGCTGACGTGCCGATGGCTTGTGATTTTGAAATTGATCTGGCGAACATGACGCCGATTGAATATGAAATACTCGGACATCGGCTGGAATTCTTCGGTCTGTGTCCTTATTGTTCGAATAATTCAAAAGCGGATGCAAAACGGTCTTGAGTATTTTGGAAAATCTTTAGAAGTGGTTTCAAAACCCCATCTCCCCGCTCAATAGAGCGGGATTTCGCATCTAATTTAAAAACATTTAAGGAGCTCAAAAGGCCCCAATGGCTGCGTTGCAGACTTCCGGTAAATGCCCACATACCCATGTGGGCTGCGCTTTTTTGCTCGGTCTGCGCCTTGCCCTTGAACCTGATCTGAGGTTTTGAAACCACTTCTATTCATCACTTAGCGGGCCTGATAGCCCGCTTTTCTTTTGTGGATGAGATTTTAATCGATTATTCTTTGACAGGAGGTGACCCATGAAGATACTGATCACGGGTGGCCCTGGATTCATTGGCACCAATCTTTCGGAGTATCTGCTGGCAGGCGGCCATTCCGTTGTAGCGGTCGGAAGGGCCGCCAATCAGAAGCGCACAAGCGCCGACAGATATCACTATATCTCAGCGGACACAACCCGGTCCGGTGGCTGGCAGAAAGCGCTGGGTGATGTCGACCTTGTGGTCAATTTGGCTGGAAAATCAATTTTTAAGCGTTGGAATGACCGCTATAAAAGAGAAATATATGACAGTCGCATTTTAACAACCCGCAATGTGGTGGAGGCCCTGCCGGCCGATCAAACGGTTGTTCTTTGCAGCGCATCCGGTGCCGGATACTACGGCAACCGTGGCGATGACGTCTTAAAAGAAGACGAAAAACCCGGCGACGATTTTCTGGCCTCTGTTTCTATAGACTGGGAAGCCGAAGCCTCAAAGGCAGCGCAAAAGGGCGTGCGGGTGGCATTGATGCGATTTGGCGTCATACTGGGAAAAGGCGGCGGTGCTCTGGCCAAGATGATCCCGGCCTTTAAATCTTTTGTGGGCGGGCCCATCGGCAGCGGTTCGCAATGGTTTCCCTGGATGCATTTAACGGATCTAATGGCCGCTATCCTTTTTATTGCGGAGCAACCCGGGATTGACGGGCCACTTAATTTTTGTGCCCCTAACCCCGTGACAAACCGCGAACTGGCCAACACACTGGGCGACGTTTTAGGCCGTCCGGCGTTTATGCCTGCTCCGGCGTTTATGATCCGAACAGTACTCGGAGAATTCGGCAACGTGTTGCTGGACAGCCAACGCACGATTCCGGATAAACTCTTAAGCCACGGTTTTAAATTTCAATATCCGGACATCAAGTCAGCCATCCAAGCAGTTGTATCCTAAAAGCTGCTATATACATTCATTTGTGGATAGCCGAAATCAAGAAAGCCTCACCCAAAGATGCTAAGGCGCAAAGACTTTCTAAGGTTAGCGTTTTTTCCCTTTGCGAGCTTTGCGGCTTTGCGTGCGGATTTATTTTAGGTGACACTTTGCCAAAACGCTTAAATTGAAAAGGACTTGGAATCTATGGCTATTGACGAACTGGATGAAACCGGCCAGCAATATTTGATCCAACTATTTGAGCAAACCAACGGGGATACTGCTGCGCAGGTCTCCATGTATGAACTCGGCGAGGGTTTGGGCATGGACCACGATACCAGCGCCCGGGTGGCCGAAACCTTAATCGGCTTGCAGCTGGCGGAAATAAGGACATTGTCCGGCGGCATTGGCATCAGTGCTGAAGGTGCGGATGAAATCAAAGCCCTTGTAGGAGGTGCGCTGCCAACCGCGGACACCCCCGGACAGTTGAGCGACCAACCGGTTATGGATGCGCCGAGTTGCCGGGCGCTTGAAAAGATAACTGATTCACTTAAAGGCCAAACCGGCACCCTGGGCCTTGATTTTGACGGTTTGTCGGAATTGATGGCCGATTTAAAAACCATCGATGCCCAGCTGGGCTCATCGCGGCCCAAAACCGCCATTCTCCGGGAGTGCTTGCGCTCCATTAAGGCGATCCTGGAAGAACTGACGGAAACGGAATGCTTGCTGGACATTAAAAGGTTGCTGGGTGAATGAAATGGAGCTTATGGTTTTAGCTTACAAGCTATTCATATTTTTTGACTGCAGGTAGATGAGAATTTAAAAATGGCGAAAAAAAAGAAGCGCATCAAGCTTATTTCCTGGAACGTCAATGGACTGCGGGCTGTTATAAGAAAGGATTTTTTTACATTGTTTCAGCAGATGGATGCCGATATTTTCGCCATCCAGGAAACCAAGATTCAGGAAAACCAACTAACCGATGAAATGAAAAACATCGCCGGTTATGAATCCTGCTGGGCGCACGCCTCGGTTAAAAAAGGCTATAGCGGCGTAGGCACTTATTCACGGATCAAGTCCCGACGCGTCAATACCAAACTGGGCATTAGCGAATTCGATCAAGAAGGACGTATTGTTGAGCTGGATTTTGATGATTTTATTTTTTTCAACGTCTACTTCCCGAACGGTCAGATGAGCGATAAAAGGCTGCAGTATAAGCTTGATTTTTACGAAAAATTCTTTAAATATACCGACGCGTATAAAAAGCAGGGCCGCAGCCTGATTATTACCGGTGACTATAACACAGCCCACAATGAAATCGATCTAAAAAATCCCAAAGCCAATGAAAAAACATCCGGTTTTCTAAGAATAGAGCGCGATTGGCTGGACCGCATCGTCCAAAACGGTTATGTGGATACTTTCAGACATTTTCATCCGGATACTGTAAAATACTCGTGGTGGACGTATCGGTTTAAAGCCAGGGATCGCAATATCGGGTGGCGTATCGATTACTTTTTCGTTACCGACGATATCCTTAAAAAAGGCTGGATCAAAGAAGCATTTATCGATAACGATATTTTCGGCTCTGATCACTGTCCGATCGGTCTCGTGCTTGAACTTTAAATTTTTTAAATTAATAACTGCGATGATTTCTCAAAATATTATAGTTAAAGGTACCACTGAAAATTCGAAATACGAAGTCCCAAATCCGAAACAAATCCAAAAATCCAATGATCAAAATTGAAAACGCTTTCTTTCCTGAATTGCTGGTGAATTGAATTGGAGATGCCAATGCAAAAACCAAAAATAATTGCGATCTACGGGAGTCCGCGGCGCAAGGGCAATACCGCTGCATTACTCAAAAAAGCGGTGCAAGGCGCGCTGGATGCCGGTGCCGATGTCGAAGAGATTGTACTGCGGGATCTTAAACTATCACCCTGCCTCGAAATTTACGGCTGCATGCAAGCCGGGGATTGTGCCATCAAAGATGATTTTCAAAAAGTGCGTGATAAAATCCTGGATGCACAGGGGCTCATGTTGGCGTCGCCTGTCTTTTTTTATACGGTCAGTTCCCACACCAAAATCCTGATGGATCGCTTCCAATCCCTGTGGGTGAAAAAATATTGGGTCGATAAAACACCCTTAGAAAAACAGAATAACACCCGCAAAGGGCTGTTTATTTCAGTGGGCGCCACCAAGGGCAAAAAGCTTTTCGATGGGCTGCTGCTGACGATAAAATATTTTTTTGATGTCCTGGATATGGATCTGTGGAAATCGCTTTTATACCGCCAGCTCGATCATCAGGATGATGTCTTAAAGCATCCCGAGTATCTTGAAGAGGCATACATAACGGGTAAAGCGTTTGTGTCAGCGATCGATAGCTAAGCGCTAGTCAAAATGGCTCAACATTCAAATACCTGTTCGATTCGTTTAATTCGTTTAATTGGTTGGGTTGGTTAAACCGAACCAATTCAACGAATTAAACCAATCAAACCAATATAATTGTTGACGACTGACTGCTGATCGTTGCACCTCATTTTTAAACCGAAGCCCAAAAAATTAAATTGACTTATGAGCCTGAACTTTGAACCCATCAGCCTTGACCGGCAGGAAGACTATCTGGCTATTCTGGCGCAATGTCCCCAGATTGCATCTGATTACAGTTTTCTGAATTTATGGGGCTGGTCGGAAGAATACAGGCTTAACTGGGCCTGGGATGATGACCTGGTCTGGATCCGCCAGAGCTTTCCTGAAGAATACCTGTGGGCGCCCGTCGGATTGTGGGATGCCATTGACTGGCCAAGCCGAATGAATGCCATTCCTCAAATGAATTCAATGTTCACCCGGGTTCCGGAAATGCTGACAAACCTGTGGCGCGAGAGATTGAATCAGCAAATCCAAATTGAAGAAGAAAGAGGCAATTGGGATTATCTGTACCGGGTTGCAGACTTAATCAAATTAAAAGGCAAGCGCTATCATAAAAAAAAGAACCTGGTGAACCAATTTAACCGCAAATATGATTTCACCTATATGCCGTTCGGGGCCGAAATGGTGAAACAGGCAATGGCCATGCAAGCTGACTGGTGCACCTGGCGCGACTGCGAATCATCCGACATCCTTTCTTCCGAAAATCGAGCCATTTTTAGAATTTTAAAAGAATGGCGCCGGCTGGCAGGCTTGTTCGGCGGTGCTTTGATGGTTGAGGATTCAATGGTGGCCTATACGGTTGCCGAGGCGCTTACCCAGGACATGCTGCTCATTCATTTTGAAAAGGGAGATACCCAATTTAAAGGAATATACCAAGCGATTAATCAGATGTTTCTGGCAAATACCGCTTCGAATTATGCAATTGTCAATCGTGAGCAGGATTTAAATGACGAAGGGCTTCGCAAGGCCAAACTTTCTTATCATCCGATTGACTATCAGCGAAAATACCGCGTTATTCTTTCGGAAACCTTGCATTAAAAATAGTTTCAAATCGCGAAAGACTCTGGTAACGTAAAACGTTTAGATCGCCAATGGATCTGCAATCATTGCTTTGAATTTTTCATGCAGGAGCGTAATGTTTCACCAGCGGATGCCCGAATCAATCAGCTGCTCGGCCGGACATTCCATTTCAAATGACTCATCAATCGTGATGTTGACAGCGGGGAAAGGGCTCAATGAAAATTCTGAGGGATAAGGCAAGTATTTACCGACTCCTTTATTTACTGTTACTTATTTTTCTCTTAGGCGCTGGCGTGGCCACCGCCTCTCAACCCAAACATGCAGAATCTGCAGGCACGCAATTCTCTGAACACCTCGACAGCGCTTCCACACGTCAGGATTCCCACAATACGTCAGCACCCCACCAAGCCGCCGACGCCCATCATGGGGCGGGGCATGAAGATATTGGTAAATTCTTACCTTTGTGGAGCTGCATCCCCTTTGCCTGCATCTTGCTGTCCATTGCACTGTTCCCGCTGGTCCTGCCAGATTTCTGGCATCATCATTTCGGGAAAATATCCGGATTCTGGGCCTTGACGCTGGCCGTACCGTTTTTGATCGTATTCAAAGGAGCGGCGCTGTACGAGATTCTGCATATCATTCTGGCCGATTATGTCCCCTTTATCATATTGCTGTGGTCGTTGTACACGGTATCCGGCGGCATTTTATTGCGCGGCACTCTGCGCGGGACGCCGATCGTCAATGTGATCATTCTGATCATCGGCACCTTGCTGGCCTCCTGGATGGGAACCACCGGCGCCGCCATGTTGCTGATCCGCCCGTTTCTGCGGGCCAACAATTATCGTAAAAACCGCACCTTTATGGTGGTCTTTTTCATTTTTCTGGTGGCCAATGTCGGCGGCTCGCTAACGCCACTGGGCGACCCACCGCTATTTCTGGGTTTCTTGCATGGCGTATCCTTTTTCTGGACCATTAAGATCCTGCCCCACATGGTGCTGGTTGCCATCATCTTGCTGGTGATCTATTTTATCTTAGATACCTATTATTATCGTAAAGAGGCGGTTTGCCCGCCCGAAGCAGAAGACGTTGATGAGCCGCTTAAACTCGAAGGAACTTACAATTTTATATTTTTAGCCGGCATCGTCGGATCAGTTTTGATGAGCGGTATCGTCGATTGGGGCGAGATCAGTACGCTGGGCATCCACCGGGCCGTGCAAGACTGGGTCCGGGACGGCCTGTTAATTGTCATGGGCATCCTGTCTTTGATCGCCACGCCCATGCAGATCCGGGACGATAATGATTTTACCTGGTTTCCGATTGTCGAAGTGGCCTATTTATTTATCGGTATTTTTGTCACCATGATCCCCTGCTTGCTGATTTTAAAAGCCGGATCCGAAGGTGCTCTGGCATTTTTAGTGAACGGCGTCACCCAGCCGCTGCATTATTTCTGGGTCACCGGCGGGCTGTCGGGCTTTCTCGACAATGCCCCGACCTATTTGACCTTTTTTAATAGCGCCCTGGGCGCATTTTATCCCGGGGCTTCAGAAGCCCAGGCGGTTCCGCTGCTCATGACCGAAAATGCGATTTATCTAAAAGCCATTTCTGCCGGGGCCGTCTTTTTTGGTGCCTGCAGCTATATCGGCAATGCGCCTAATTTTATGGTGCGATCGATCTCCGAAGAGGCCGGAACACCGATGCCGAGCTTTTTCGGCTACATTATAAAATATTCGCTGGTCTTTCTGATTCCAACCTTCGTGATCGTGACCCTTGTGTTCTTTTAAAACGGAGCGTTTAATCTATGGTAAGAGTGCTCAATTCCAATATCGCCATCGTCGGAGGCGGCCATATTTGTAAAAATATGCTTGAATTGTTGCTCAGCGATCATTTTGAGGATTGCCGCCCAACGATTATGGGGGTCGCCGATACAAACGCGCAGGCCGAAGGATTGGTCTATGCCAAAGAAAGGGGAATATTTACGACCGGCGATTTCCGTGAGTTTTATGCCCTTGAAGAGTTGCATATATTGATGGAGCTGACTGCCGATACGCAGCTAGGGAGCGTTATCAAAAAGGAAAAGCCCGAAGGCGTTGAGGTAATTGATCGCGTGGACGCCCGCAACGTCTGGAGTGCCCTGCAGCTGGAAGCCGAAAAGAGAATTGCGCTAAAAGAGCTGCGCAAAAACAATTTCGATGCCGCTGAAATTGACCGCCTGTTTGAACGATTTGCCGATCGCCTGGCTGAGGTCCTGAAAGAAAGAGGCGAGCGCTCGGTTGAAATCGAAAGAGGATTGATTAAAAGCGAAAGGGCCCTGTCTCAAATAATCGAGGGCAGCACGATTCCCACTTTCGTTTTGAATATGGACCATGTGGTCACCCACTGGAACAAGGCCATGGAAAAGGTTACCGGAATCAAAGCGGATACCATGGTTGGTGGCTCCCGGCCAGCGATAGCATTCTGGGGGGAAGAACGTCCCACCCTGGCCGACGTTATATTAGATCAGATTGGTGAAGATGAAATAAGAAAATTGTACGGCGAGCAGTGGCGAAAATCCACGCTTATCGAGGAAGCTTACGAAGCCGAAGTGTTTTTTCCGCGCATGGGAGAAAGCGGCAAATGGTGTTGGTTCACGGCAGCGCCTATCAAGGCGCCGGACGGCAGCATCGTCGGCGCCATTGAGACCCTCTGGGACAAAACCGAAGACAAGAAAGCCGAACATGAGCGCGAACAGCACAACCGGGAGTTGACAACTCTGTGTTCGATCTACACGGCCTTGAATGCGCCATTGGACCTGGAGGAGAGAATCAACCAGTCGGTACAGGAAGTCATGGATTTTCTTTCAGCCGACGGCCTGTGCATCTATTTAATGGAAGATGACGACAAGTACCATTTGCGATACTGCGAAGGCCTGTCCGAACGGGTCTACCAGAAAATCCAGGCAGCCGATGAGAACAGTGTGATTCAGCGGGTGGCCGACACCAACGAGTTTATGATCTATGAAGATCTGCCCGATGACTGCCCCGATGAAATCTGCCTTTTTGAGGAAGAAAAGCTTGTATCGCTGGCTTATATCCCTATCAGCAGCAAGGAGCGGGGCGCATTTGGCGTCATCCGCATCGGTAGCAAAAATCCCGGCCACTTTACCCGCGACCTCAAAAGCGTGCTGGAGCTCATTGGCAATCGCATCGGGGTGGCCATCGAGAACGCAACCCTTCAGGATCAATACATTAAATCCGAAGAAAAATACCGCACCCTGTTCAACAGTGATCCGCATCCGATTTTTATTCTTAGCCGCAACACTTATAAAATCCTGGATATGAATCAACGCGCAGAGGACAGTTATGGCTATACTGCAGATGAATTGTTGAAGACCTCCTTTCTGCAATTGGGGGATGAAAACGATCAAGAACTGACCGGGGGCTTAAAAAATCTTTCTGAAAACAATTCCCTGCTGTTTACCAAAAAACGGCACTATCGCAAGGGCGGCGAGCCTTTTTTCGTCAACATCAATATCAGCTATGCCAAATACGGCAAGGCCGATGTGATTGTAGCGGCCACCACTGACATCACCGAGGTGGTCGAGAAGGAAACCCAGTTGATTCAGGCCGGTAAAATGACCACCCTGGGTGTGATGGCCGCCGGCATGGCCCATGAAATCAATCAGCCCCTGAATGTCATTCAGGTGTGTGCCGATTTTTTTCTGAAAATGCTCAATCGCGGTCAAAAAATTGAAGATGAAGACCTGCGGACCATGGCCAACGATATCGTTGCCAATGTCGAACGCGCCAGCGGGGTGATCAAACACGTGCGCGATTTTGCGCGCCAATCCGAGCCGGTGCGCACGCGGGTGAACATCAACGACCCCGTAAAGGATGTTTTTAAAGTCCTGGGGCATCAGTTAAAGGTTCACGACGTCGACGTCAAGCTGGACCTGGATGCGGATATTCCGTATATCCTGGCCGAACACAATCGCCTGGAGCAAGTATTTATCAACCTGGTCTCAAACGCCATCGACGCCATGGATGAAAAAGACAGCCGACCCGAGTTCAGTGATAAACAAAAGCAGTTGACGATTCGATCCAGAGTTGAAAACGGCCACGTCTGCGTCAAGGTAATCGACACCGGCACCGGAATGAGCGAAGACGTCAAAAATAAAATCTTCGAGCCGTTTTACACCACCAAAAAAGTCGGCAAGGGCACCGGGCTGGGGGTCAGCATCAGTTACGGCATCGTGCAGGATTACAAGGGCTCCATTGAAATTGAAAGCGAGCTCGGCAAGGGAACGACTTTTATCCTCAAATTTCCACCGGCATCTGAAGCATAACGGCACTATGGATAAATTATTGCTCATCGACGATGAACCTGACATCCTGCGGGTTCTGTCAATGTCCCTGAAAGCAGACGGCTATGATGTCGTCACCGCCACCAACGGCAATGAAGGCATCACCGCATTTGAAAAAGAGCGACCGAATATCGTCATCACCGATATTAAAATGCCCGGTATGGACGGTATTGAAGTTCTAAAAGAAATTAAAGCCCTGAATGCCGATACCGAGGTCGTTATTATTACCGGACACGGTGACATTGAAAATGCTATCGAGGCCCTGAAACACGGGGCGTCTGATTTTATCAACAAACCGGTCAGAGACGAGGCCCTGTCGATTGCACTGCGCCGCGCCAGAGAAAAATTCGATATCCGGCAACAACTGAATGAATACACCATCAATCTCGAACGAAAGGTGGATGAAGCCACCCGGGAGGTGCGGCGGCGGTCCAATTTCCAGATCAATCTGATTCGTAGCTCCAATGATGGAATTGTCGCCACCGACAAAGAGCTAAAAATTGTTATTTATAATCCCACCGCCAGACGGATTTTCGGATATACCCCGGCTGAAACTATCAACAAAATGAAGGCCGGCGATTTATTTCCGGCCGATTTAGCCGGCGATCTGCAGGCCGCTCTGGCGGGCAAAAATAGTATCAAAAAATTAGCCTGGCGCGAAATGGCCATCACTTGCAAAGACGGTGAAAATATTCCCGTGCGGGCATCGAGCACCATTTTACTGGAAAACGACCGGCCGGTTGGCACGGTGGCTTTTTTTCAGGATTTAAGGGAAATCAAGCGGCTTGAAAGGGAATTGCTTAGATCTGAACGCCTGGCTGCAGTCGGCCAAACAGTGGCCGGATTGGCACACGGAATCAAAAATATTTTGCACGGGCTCAAGGGCGGCAGCTATCTGGTAGACATCGGCATTAAAAAAAATGAATCGGAAAAGCTTAAAAAAGGCTGGGATATGATCAAGCGCAACATTGGGCGCACTTCGAATCTGGTAATGGATCTGCTTTCCTACTCTAAGGAGCGCCAGCCGGATTTCGAAGCCTGTTTGCCCAACCAGATCGCCGATGATGTTGTTGCCCTGGTTGAAGATAAGGCCCGCGAAAATAATGTCGATCTCCTCAAGGATTATGACAGCTCGATCGGTGAGGTATTAATGGACCCCAATAGCGTCCATGAAGTCTTATTAAATTTGATGTCCAACGCCGTAGACGCCTGCCTGTTTGATGAGGACACCAGTAAAAACTTCCGCGTCAGCTTGAAAACTGTGCATGAACAAGATAACGTTATTCAATTCGAGATCAGCGATAACGGCCTTGGTATGGACGATGAGGTTGTCAAAAAGCTGTTTACGTCCTTTTTCAGCACCAAGGGGCACCGCGGCACCGGTCTGGGCCTGATGGTCACCCGTAAGCTGATTGCTGAACACAACGGCAGCATCGATGTGAAATCCCAGCCCGGCAAAGGCACGACCTTTATTGTTCGGATGCCCTATAAGACGTAAAAAAAGCCGAAGGAACCAATCTTAGTTAATCGATATAAACAATAGCTTACAGGCTTTAGTCACCGGGTTCAAAGGTTCAGCGTTCAAAGGTTAGAGGTTAAATAAGATGATGGATTTATGCTGAAGACATAAATGAACGCCAGATAGTTTAACCATGAACCTCTGAACCTCTGAACTCTGAACCCTGGAACCTGAAACCTGGCTACAGCCAGGTTACCAAGGAGGAACCATACTATGAGTCAAAAAGTTCTGGTCGTAGACGATGATCCGGATGTGCGGCTGTTCAGCGTGACGGTTCTGGAGGAAAATGGCTATACGCCGTTGGAGGCGGAAGATGGCGAAAGCGGCCTTGAGAAGATCAAATCCGAGAAACCGGATCTGGTTATTCTGGACGTTTTGATGCCGCGCCAGAGCGGCGTGCGCCTGTATCGGGAATTGAAAACGTCAAAAGCCTTGAAGGACATTAAAGTCATTATCCTCTCCGGGATTGCCAAAAAGACATTTATGCGATCGCAAAAAGCCCTGACCGAATTTGGAGGTGCACAAATACCGGAACCTGAGATTTATCTGGAAAAACCGGTTGAGCCTGATGAGCTGGCAGCTGTGATCAAAAAAGTGCTGGGCTGATCTGCCGATTTAAATCGACAATCCAAGTGAGGGGTACCCACAAGATGGAAATTAAGAAACTGCTTTTTGTGACGAAGTTTGAAGAATTGGGCTTTGATGCTTTGCGATCGCTGCTCAGTTTGAGAAAAAGTGCACTGGAGCACGTTGTCTTTGTAAATGTCATTGAAAGGGACCGGGTGGCCATGCGCAGAGGTAAAGGCTACCAGAAGGAAGAAGAGATTCGATTAAGGGAGGCGGCCAATATCCGCTTTATTGATTGGGCCGAAAATCTCTTTGAGCAAGGAATGGAGGTCGGTGTTTATATTGTGGTCGGAAGCCTGGTGCCTGAAGTCATAAAAGCAACCCACAAAGAGGATGCCGATTTGATTGTTATCGGGCGATCGCACAAAGGCGTCCTCGAGCATTTGTATTCCGGATCGGATGTTACCGAGCTGCTGCGCCGGGCCTACACACCGGTGCTGGTTTACAAACAGCTTTCGGAAACGGCCATTTCAGTGGAGGAGCCATTTGAACGACCATTGCTGGCCATCGACTGGTCCCCGGGTAGCCTGCGTGCCGTTGAATACATAAAAGCGCTAAATGACACAGTGCAGGAGGTCCACCTGGTACACGTGGCTGATGAAAAAGCATTGAAAGGTCCATCTGCCATGGCAATTCAAAAAACGCGCAAAGAGGCGCGCAATAAACTGGATGACATCTGTGAAAGCTTCGAGAAGGCAGGGATCAAAGCCCGCGAGCATGTTTATATCGGCGATCCGGACGAAGAAATTGAAAAGGCCGCCAGAGACTGCCAGGCCACCATGATTGCTCTGGGCTCCTCAGCAAAGACCGCCTGGATTGAAAAATTTCTGGGCAGCACACCCCGCAAAATTGCCGAAGAGTCCATTTATCCAACATTGCTGATTCCACCTGAAAGAGCAGAAGAATAACGCTGAGCATCAGTTTAGACAGGTTAGTATCATTGCAAGGATAGATTCTAAATTAACTTACTTCTTAATCGGTAGATCGCGTTAAGCGGTTATCCGGTTTGCCGGTTGAGCCCGTTGGGCCTGTTAAAAAAGGATAGAGGCCTATTTTATTTCGGGCTAACCGGTTAGCGGGCTCAACCGGCTCAACCGATATTATAGGAGGATATTGATGGCTGTTATCACCATCTCCAGACAATATGGCGCCGGTGGAAAAACACTGGGAGAAATGGTCGCCGCTGAACTGGGATATGAGTTTGCCGATAGCGAAATTGTTGCCAAGGTAGCGGAAATGGCCAATGTTTCTACGCACTGGGTGGAAACAGTGGAAAATGAAGCTGGTGGCAAGCTTTCGCGGTTTGTTTCCAGAATGGTGTCGAGACCGCTGGTGGACAAAATATTGAAAGGCGAACGCGGCTATATTGATGAAACCATATATCTTGATTATCTGGTGCTCATTATTGCCCAGATTGCCGATGAAGGCGATGTGGTCATTTTAGGGCGCGGCTGCCAGTATATCTTGGATGACCACCCGGATGCCTTTCATATCCTGATGATCGATTCGTTTGAAAACCGGGTGCGGTTCATGCAAAAAAACTACGATCTGTCGGAAAGTCGTGCCTCGCGACTTATTCGTGGTGAAGACAAACGGCGCAAGACGCTCTATCAAAAACTCGGCAAAAGCGACTATGATGATCCATTCCTTTATCATCTGGTGCTCAATATGAGCAAGCTTACGCTCGAAGAAGCCAAACAAATCGTGTGTCACCGGATTAATCCTTAGAACCTGAATTGGGTAATCAAATGAGATGGACAAGAAAAATCTCGAACACTTTCTGGATATGGGCCTTAATTGTATGTATCCCGCTGG
>JASFJF010000041.1:0-15443 GCA_050122255.1 Desulfobacterales bacterium | reverse complement strand
TTATTGGGCCTCAAAGGGGGGAGGGTGACATGACCGAAATCGTTGATGTAAAAGCAAGACAAATTCTGGATTCAAGAGGAAATCCTACGGTAGAAGTGGATGTTATGGTGGCCTGCGGAGCGGTGGGTAGGGCAGCCGTGCCCTCCGGAGCTTCGACGGGAAAGCGCGAGGCGTTAGAGCTGCGGGATAAAAGATCCAAGGCATACGGGGGCAAAGGTGTTTCTGCGGCCGTAAAGAATGTTCTCACCAAAATTGCGCCAGCCATCGCCGGCATGGATGCCGGCGACCAAGCTGCCCTGGACAAATTTATGATTGAACTTGATGGCACATCCAATAAATCAAAGCTGGGCGCCAATGCCATTCTGGGCGTATCCATGGCAGCTGCCCGGGCCGCAGCAGCAGCATACGCCGTGCCGCTTTACCGTTATTTGGGTGGTGTCAATGCGCGTTATCTGCCGGTTCCAATGATGAACATCATCAATGGCGGAGCGCATGCGGCCAACAATTTGGACGTTCAAGAATTTATGATTGTACCCTTTGGCGCGAAATCCATCGCCCAGGCAGTTCAGATGGGTGCAGAGATCTTTCAGCAATTAAAAAAGCTTCTTAAAGACCAGGGGCTCAGTACGGCTGTCGGAGATGAAGGGGGCTTTGCGCCCGATCTAAATTCCAATGAGGCTGCTATTCAGAAGATCATTCAGGCCATTGATGCGACCGGTTACAAACCGGGTAAGGAAATCGGCTTGGCTTTGGATGTGGCTGCGAGCGAAATATTCAAAGGCGGTAAATACACTTTAAATTCGGAGAATAAAAAACTCAATGCCCAGCAGATGATCGACTACTATGAAAAACTAATAGACAAATATCCCATCGTGTCAATTGAAGACGGACTTGCCGAAGGGGATTGGGATGGTTGGAAAATTATGACCGACCGACTTGAAAGCCGCATTCAAATTGTCGGTGATGATATATTTGTGACAAATCCTAAAATTTTCAACAAAGGCATCGAACAGGGCATTGCCAACTCAATTTTAATAAAATTGAATCAAATTGGAACCGTTACCGAAACCCTGGATGCAATTGAACTGGCCAAACAGGTGGGTTACACGACCGTCATCTCGCATCGTTCGGGAGAAACGGAAGATACTTTTATCGCCGATCTGGTGGTTGGCGTAAACGGCGGTCAGATAAAAACGGGCTCCATGTCCCGCAGTGACCGTGTGGCAAAATACAACCAGCTCATCCGAATTGAGGAAGAACTCGGTACGGCCTCCTTTTTCTCCAGTGAACTTTTTTAACAAAGACAATGGCCTTTACTAAAAAAAGCATCATAGCCATCATGAGTCTGGCCTTGACCGTATTTGTTCCGGCCAGTGTGCTACCCTACGTGCTGCAAGGCCCCCATATCATCCAGCTGATTACTGAAAAACTGGGGCAGGCAAACAGTCTGTTCGTTTCGCAACGGGTCATTTTTTATAATGTCGCCCCGGAGCCTGAATTTTTGGATGACACGAACCACGACAGTGATGTCGGTGATAGCATTGAGGACTCGGACGTTCAGCCGGTCAGGATGGATAATATGGCCATGGCGCCTGCTGACACCCGCTTCATTGAACTGGAGGAGTCTATCCGATACCTTTTTTCGCGGGCATTTCGTTCCGATATTGTCTCGGATACCAACCAAAGGATATATGTTTATAACGGCGGGCGCACCCTAACGGTGATTGACGGCGAAATTGCCAGGGTTACCGAGTCGCGCTTTGATCTTTACAAGGACCTTTTGCTGTACCGCTCCCGAGAGTCACTTTCCAGGCGATTGATGAACCTGGGAATTGATATTCGCATCTCCAGCCTGGGTAAATTTGAGGATCAGCTGGCACTCGTCATCGGAGCTGAATTTCCTGACGAGACGGCCCCCCAGCTCTGGGTCGATAAGGCCACCTTTCAGCCCCAGCGGTTGATTGTCCCCTCTACCGGCCAAGAATCCGGCGGAACAATGGAAATTCGGTATGCCGGCTGGCAACCCATTGGCAATACCTTATATCCTATGCAAATCGAATTCATTCAAGATGGCACGATTGTGCGTAAGGTTGAAGTTCGCCATTATCAAATCAATCCCAATTTTTCAGAAGATCTATTTAATATTGGGCGTTTGATGTCTGAATATCGTCACAGCGATCAAATGCCTGAACACTCAGGCAATCAGGAAGGTCTGAGTGAAGTCCAAAGAACCATTGAGGAATTCAAAAAAATATTTGAATAAATGCCACAGCTGCCGCGAACGGGCTCTTCAGGTTGTAGAAAATCCCATTTAAGGTGAATTCTCATATGATGGGCCGATGAATTATGGCACCCAGCGGTCAATTTTTTCATTGCAATTTGGCCTCTCATTTGAGACACTGTTCAATTAAAAATAGAGAGCATTTTGCTATTTCCATCTTGTTTGAAAGGCAGCGAACATTTCTAAAATCTGCTCAATCGCAAAAATGACTGTTACAGGCAATGAAAAGCCCTTTGGGCGTCGCACAAAGGGCTTTTTCTCTTTTTTTCACCCGGCAATGCATATGTGAACATGACGGGTACGGCATTCTGTATCGATATTGACCCATGAAACCGAATAAGGGGAGACGATGGCAAAGGACACTAAGTTTATATTCGTAACGGGTGGTGTGCTTTCATCTCTTGGCAAAGGACTCGCGTCCGCCGCCATGGGAGCGTTGCTTGAGAGCCGGGGACTGACGGTGACCATCCAAAAGTTGGATCCATACATCAACGTGGATCCGGGAACCATGAACCCGTTTCAACACGGGGAGGTGTTTGTAACTGATGATGGTACCGAGACCGATCTTGACCTGGGACACTATGAGCGTTTCACCCATGCCCGCATGGGAAGGGACAATAACTTTACAACCGGCAAAATATATCATTCTGTTATTACCAAAGAGCGCAGGGGGGACTATCTGGGCGGAACCGTTCAGGTGATTCCCCACATTACCGATGAAATCAAAAATAGTATCAAGCTGGCCGCTTCGGATGTCGATGTAGTCATTGTTGAAATCGGCGGGACGATCGGCGATATTGAAAGTCTGCCATTTCTGGAAGCAATCCGTCAATTCAGGGCGGATGTGGGCAAAGAAAATTCGCTCTACATTCATTTGACGCTGGTGCCTTATATCGGAACTGCCGGTGAAGTCAAAACCAAACCGACACAGCATAGCGTAAAGGAATTGAGAAGTATCGGTATCCAGCCTGATATCCTGTTGTGCCGTACCGATAGATTTCTTTCCAAAGACATAAAAGCCAAAATTGCACTCTTTTGCAACGTCAGTGTTGAAGAAGTGATTACAGCCAAAGATGTCGATCACATCTATGAGGTTCCCCTTATCTTTCATCAGGAAGGCCTGGATGACAAAATCGTCGAGCTCCTCAACATTTGGACGCGCAACCCGCAACTGGACGACTGGGAAAACCTGATCAAAAAAATCAAAGTCCCGCAACATTCGGTAACGATAGCCGTTGTGGGAAAATATGTTGATCTAATTGAATCCTACAAAAGCCTTAACGAAGCGTTGTATCACGGCGGGATCGCCAACGATTGCAGAGTGAACCTGAATTTTGTGGATTCTGAGAAACTGGACAGCGGTACCTGCGACGCTTTGCTGGCCGATGTCGACGGTATTCTGGTGCCCGGTGGATTCGGGGAGCGCGGCATTGAAGGCAAAATATGTTCTGCCCATTTTGCCAGGATGAACAAAGTACCCTATTTCGGCATCTGTTTAGGTATGCAGATTGCTGTCATTGAATTTGCGCGCCATGTCGCCGGATTGGCGGCGGCCAACAGTTCCGAATTTGATCCGAATACACCATATCCGGTCATATATCTGATGCGTGAATGGTTTGATGAGCGCAGCCAGAGTGTCCAGCGGCGGGATGATTTATCCAATAAGGGCGCCACCATGAGACTGGGCGCCTACAGTTGCCGGATTAAAGAAAATTCCCTGGCGTTTGAGGCCTATGAGCAAACAGAAATTTCCGAGCGCCATCGGCACCGTTATGAATTTAACAATGAATTTATGGATCAACTAAAAGAAAACGGAATGGTCATCAGCGGCACATCACCCAGCGGCGAGCTGGTTGAGATCATCGAACTCAATGATCATCCCTGGTTTCTGGGCTGTCAATTTCATCCGGAATTCAAATCGCGCCCCATGACGCCCCATCCGCTATTTCGCGATTTTATTAAGGCCTCCTTAAAAAATTCAAAAAGCCGCAATCAACCCCAGGACTGATAAACCGCTTGTTCGCTTGAATCTCAGACGATCATTTTTTGGTTTGGTGGGCTCTACGATGGGTAAAGGCTTCCATGGTCTGCTGGGCGCAGTCCGGGCAGTAGCTGGACGTGATATCAAGGTTGGCGCGGTCATGGATAAATTGTTCAACTTCAACCCATTTACCCCGCCCGGGCTCGGCGTGGCGATCATCTCTGATCTTTTTACAAACGCAGCACATCGGCAACAGTTTTTGATACAGTTTCAATTTTTGCCGCAAGTCTGCCTTTTCCTGGCATTGATGGATTCGGTGAAGCATTTCCATTGATTCACAGGGTTTCAGCAAATAATCATCGGCCTCATGCCGCAACGCCTCGATGGCGGATGCCATGTTGCCGTAGCCGGTCAGGATGATGACCATTGTATCCGGGTGAAGTGTTTTGGCTCCCTTTAAGACCTGGATTCCGTCGACATTTTCCATGACCAAATCCGTGATCACCAGATCAAATTTTTGTGCAGCCAGCAATTCCAGTGCCCGGTCACCACTATTGGCTTCCGTTAATGCAAAGCCCTGGCTTTCAAGATCTGATCCGATGCCTTCTAAGATAAAAGGATCGTCATCTACCAATAGAATGCTGTATGCTTCCATTTTATCCTGCCTTTTGTCGGCGCCGGCAGCGTTTTAAGGTGAAGGGCCGGCTGCAGCCACAGCCGTTTGAGAATTAAATAATCAATCAACATAGCACGATTATTGAGATTCCAAAACGGTTCATTTGTCCAGCAGGCCATAGCGGCTGATCAGACGGGAAAGATAAGTTCTCTGGATGTTCATGGTCTTGGCCGCCTCGCTTCTATTGCCGCCGGTGTGCTGGAGATTAAGCGCAATGAACTCTTTTTTGAACATGTCAATTGCTTCCTTTAAGGTCAAGCCGACTTTCATGCCCGGGTAGCTGGGTTTAGCAGCAAATTGCGGGAGATCTTCGGGCATTATAGCCCCGCCGTTTCCCATAACAACCGCTCTTTCGATCGCGTTTTTCATTTCGCGCACATTTCCGGGCCAATCATATTGCATCATGGCACTCATTGCTTTTTTGGATATGGTTAGACTCGATACGCCGCGCTCGCGTTTGAAAATATCTAAAAAATATTCGGCCAACAAGGCGATATCTTCCTTTCGTTCCCTGACGGGCGGCATATGAATCTGGACAACATTAAGCCGGTAATAAAGGTCTTCGCGAAACCGTCCTTCGGCGACTTCTTCGGCAATATTACGATTGGTCGCTGCAATGACGCGCACATCGACCGGGATCGACTTGTTTCCGCCAACCCGATAAAAAACGCCCTCTTGCAGAATGCGAAGCAGCTTGGATTGCATACCGGGACTCATTTCACCTATTTCATCCAGAAAAATGGTCCCCTTGTCCGCAAGCTCGAATTTTCCTATTTTGCGTCCGGTCGCGCCGGTGTAAGCGCCTTTTTCATGACCGAAAAGCTCATCTTCAAGCAAAGATTCCGGCAGAGCCGCACAATTGAGAACGATCATGGGCTCATCTTTGCGGGCTCCCGCGCGGTGAATCAATCGTGCGAGCAATTCCTTGCCGGTGCCGCTCTCCCCCAGAATTAGGGTGCTGGCTTTCGAATTTGCAACCTTTACAGCATCGGAAATCACTTTTCTAAGGGCCGGACTCTCTCCGATGAGTTCGTATTTAAGATCCAGCTCTTCTTTTAGTTCCCTGATTTCTTTTTTATCGTGTTCGATTTTTCGCGCGTTGCCAATCCCGACTGCAGCCAGCTCGGCAAAGACCGACAGCCTTTTTAAATCTTCACCTGTGATCTCACTTCCGTCGGCCTTGTCGATAATTTCAACAACACCGATAATTTCACCTCTAACCTTCATCGGAACGCAGGCAATAGAGCGCGTTTCAAATCCGATACTTTCGCTGATTTCCTTGTACCAGCGTGGATCCTCAGAAACATTCGGGATCAACAGCGGTTCGCCCGTCTGGGCCACATAACCCGCGATGCCCTGTCCGATCTCGATTTCGAATTGTTTGACATCATCCTTTTTTTCACCGGTGGCCACTTTGAAGTATAAGCGTTGCGTTTTTGGATCCAGGAGTAACAGTGAACTGGCTTTGGCATCCATCATTCGCGTGGCGGTTTCTATGATCAGTTCAAGCAGTTGATCCAGGTCCTGGACCGATGACACCCAGGTCGATATTTCTCTCAGACGATCAATGGAAATACCCGCAGCGCTTGCATTTTTATCCATTTTTATACACCTTGATCTCATTTTTTAAAATTATTTGTCGACCTATTCAAAAATACGTCCAGTGAATTATAAATCTTTGGGGTATACATCATTAATATTGTATTATAATGTACTTATATTGCTAATACACACATTCGATATTTGTTTAAAAAATAAACCAATATGGGCGTGTATTCACTTTTGTATACGGATTATAGCATATTTTAATTTGATGTCAATTTATATTCAGGCTATTGTGCACTTTTTTGAATATATTTTGATTTCAATCGCTGAATCGTAGCGTGTTCCCACTCGACAAAATAGGTCAGAAAATGTTTCATGCCGCCATACCAGGGGTAATTTACCCAAAAAGATACTCCAAAAAAGTCAAAATGGGCCCGCTGAGTAACCTGTGTTTTCTGGCCCGCAGATCCTGCTGATTTAAGCTGTATCGATCCATGATGAAATTTTTGACCGCATTCCACCGGATTTAAAAGCACAAATTCCAGGCGATAGGCCTCCGGGAAGAGGGTGGTTTGCCAGCGAAATTTGGCCTTGGGCTTGTGGGGATACAGATCTTCGCTGAAAACATCTTCGGTCACCACCACACCATCGCGCTGGCTGATCAGCCGGTGAGCGTTGATAAATTTGTTGGATGTCAAGAACGAATTGTCAAAATCGGTTTTAAACTTCCAGAAAGCATCAAGCGGAGCGTCAACCACATATACCAGCTCATACCCACTTCCCCCCTGCTGCGGCGATGGGAGTTTTCGGATGAGCGCTTTTCCCGTTGGAAGTTTGGATTCTTTTGCTTCCCGCGCCGGCAGTTCGTGGGTCAGAAATGTCAGAGCAACGAGGCATATGATCCACAGGGCCCGCTTTAGTAGAGGAACATGCATGGGTTTTCTCAGATGGAATCGAAGGTTGATGTGTCATTCATCCAGAAGGCAGAGGACAGAAGACAGATAGCACTGTGCTTATTCGGAGGCCACATTTCTTTGAATGGTCATCTGACTTCTGTTATCAGGCACTATGAAGTGACCTGAGAAACGAGAAACTCGCCGACTTTTTCAGCGGAACGCCCAAACAATTCCTCAACGGCAATGCCCTCAAGCAATCGATCATCCCAGGTGATGCTGTTTTCCTGAACGATATTCTGGATATGTTCGTATTTGCCGCCCAGGGCTTTAATTTTGGCGTTTAGCGGAATATTTTCCTTAAACATTATATGCAGCAGCAGCAAATTTTCAATGATGCTGGGTGAAGAAGGCAAATTCGATAGGACCGGAATAACGGCGATGCTACGATCATCTTTGCGCCCTTTACCGATATAAACGTTGCCCTGTCTGACAATAATGCGCTTGGTTCCTTTGAGCTGGGCATCGGTCTCAACCCGTGATTGGATATTTCCGGCAGCACCCCGTTTGGCGACGACTTTAATGGTCGTTTCTTCTACCGGCTCGCCCAGAAGATTTAGGCCTTCAATACGATAGAGAATAGATCCGCTGACATCACGAATAATTTCCTGCAAATTTTTCATCACGATAATATTACTGGCCGTCAGCTGGGAAACAGTCAGATTTTCCGCTGACAGAGCATCAAACAATATGCCTTCTAAGCGCTCGCTGATCCGACTGGTACCGACAGTAACGGTTTTGGCCTGGTGTTTAATGGCATCCACTGGTCGTGCCAGAAAGTTGATTGCCTGCCCCAGACGGGTGAACATTGCGTTAATCATATTGGCGGCGGTGCCTTTCTGGCTGAAATCGAGTTCAAAATCAGAAACCGGCAAGCGTCCAGATAGATATTTGAGCAGCAGCGTTAAATCCGAGGTGACATCCGATCCGATGGTAGCCGGAAACTGGTTTTTCGCTTTTTGGTCCCTAAACGCTTTATCAAAATGAGCGACTTTCTCCTGAAATGTTTTTTCAAGAATAATTTCGTATACCGTTAAACCTTCAGCGGCATGGGTCTTAATGCTGGTTTGCAGGTCCTCCTGAAAGCGATACAAAAACCGTGAGCCCTCGTTGATGGACAGCGCGGCATAATAGCCCCAGATGTGCCCAACCAGCGTATTCAGGATTGGCGCCAAATGCTCTTCAACCGCTGGAACATGAAAAATATCGGCGGCATAGGGATTAAAACGGTCTTCGCCTTCATCGACGATTACCACAGGAGTTGCCTTGTGGGCCTTGAATATGGCCGTATCCTTGATAATATCGCCGATGACGGTGCTCCTTGAACCGGCCGCGCACACGATAATCAGCGGCTCTGAAGACAGGTCAATGTGTTTTTTGTCTTCAACATAATCGGAAGAAATTGTCTTATAGCACAGTTCACTGAGTTTGATACGAATTTCATCAGCGGCTGCCTTGTTGGGCCCGCTGCCAACTGCCGCCCAGTAAATTTTGGTTACGGCCAGCTTCATAGCCGATTGCTTGATAGCCTCTTGCATCTCAAGGACCTTGCGCATGTGAGAGGGCAGTGCCAGAAGGCGCCGAATTTCCTGGTCGACAAATGCATCATCCCGACGATTTTTGAATCTGGCGATATACAGGCCTAAAAGGGCGCCGGCGATGATCTGGGAATAAAAGGCTTTGGTCGACGCCACCGACATTTCTATATCCCGGCCGCTGCTGGTATACATGACCCCGTCGACCTTAAACGTGATGTCTGAATCGCGGCGATTGACGATCGCTATGGTATAGGCCCCCCGCTCTTTGACCATGTCTACTGTACGATTGGTGTCGGTGGTGGTGCCGGATTGGCTAATCGCCACGACCAGCGTGTCGGTCATGGCATGCTGGCTGTCATATTCGTTTAATTGAAAACCACTGAATTCCGAAGCCTTTAAGGCGCTGATTTGAATGGAGGGGTTGTTCAGGTAATAATTTAGAATATTAGCACAGGCCAGTGCGGCGACACCGGCGGTGCCCTGGCCGATAAAAAAAATACGCTTTATCTGATCGGCTGCCAGCGCTTTTTGCAGGGATCGGGGAACGATCGTATCATCCAAAGCAATCGTATATTGCGACGGATCATCTTCATTGAATTTCCATCGGTTCTGCAGTGTTTTGCCGACCGATGCCGGCGATTCTGATATTTCCTTTAAAAAATAGTGCGGAAAATTTTGGCGATCAATATCGCGGGTCGTTATTTCGGTGTATTTTATGTCGCTTTCCGTAAGCACCAGCGGTGTACCATCGTAGAAACAGGCATTGATGCCATCTATTCCCCCGTTGCCTGTCTGGTCTAAGACAAAAATTTGTCCCTGGGTGCGCCCCTGTTTGCCGGCGATTGATTTTTCACCGTCCAGTTTGAGGTAACAGGGTGTTTCTTCCACAAAACCATAAACCTCGGAGCTGGCCATATAGTGTTCATCTGCGATTCCGACAAAAATGGCTTGCCCGCTGCCTCTTTGCGCCAGAAACAGCTTGCCAGGCGCTAAATCCGTGTGCATGGAAATGGCATGGGATCCCTCAAAATCGTTGACGGCCAGTCGAAAGGCCTCATCGATCGCATGTCCCTGATGAACATACTGCTGGATTTTAAGCGGGATTATTTTCGTATCGGTGGTGATGTCGCTGTGGATTTGTGTGTCCGGGTCTTCTAATTCGGCCTTCAAAAGCTGGAAATTGTCGATATCGCCGTTCAGGCAGGTGTGTATTATGCCGCATCTGGTGCTTTTACCACCTGTGGTGTGATTGTCTACCGGATGACAATTCGCCTCTGTAATGGCGCCCACCGATGCCCAACGGGTGTGTGCGGAAATTGTGTCAAAGTCAGTCGGAATCGTCGCCAGGATCTGAAAGACGGCATCATTAGCAATCTGTCGGCGCAAATATTCCACATTGTCACCCAGGCTACCGATTTCGAGCGCAATTTTATATGTGACCGCAACCGCCGCCTGTTTTTTGCCGTCGGCCCGGGTGGAAAGCCGATAATTGATACCCTCATTGACCAGCGGGTCCGGATCGCAACGCTCTTTAAATTGAGCAAGCAGACCGGATTGTTGGAGCGTTTCCTGGCCTTTTTTAAAATCTTCCTCGCCAAAAATAAACATGATGGAAATTCCCGCCGAATCCCTGCCCCTGACCTCGAGTCGATCGATGCTGTTCAACACCGCATTGAGCTTTTTAAACAAGCTCACAATTGCCAGTGAAGGGTTTTGAAGGCCAAGGCCCAAAAGATTTTTAATTTTTTCAATATTGGCAAGAATATCGTTTTCGAGGCGCCAATGGATGTCCCTTAATTTTTCGACGGCTCGAGCCATCAGATCAACACGCTCGGTGGAAAGATGACCCATTTGTTCGGCCAGCAGGTCGCTCTCAGAGGTCATCACGGCAGCCAGGCGCGTTGCCATCTGCTGAAGCTGGCGTTGGGCCTTTTCGTCTGAAAAAAGCAAATAAAACAATGCGTCGCTATTGAATGCGTGTACCTTGTGCCAGAGGGCCTCGGTTTTTTCTGTACCGCCCAGATAATCATGATCTAAACGATTGGCCGGTGCGCAAGATTGATAACCGTTGGCTTCTATCTGGTGGATCAGTTCTTCGAGCGAATCGAGGTTTAGCTCTTTTAAAGCTGGCTTTTTATTGTTAAACGCCACAATTCCGGCAATCCCACAAAAAAACATGGTCTGCCGGCAGGGGAAAAACACGATGGACCCATGTGGAACCCGCTCGGTGAATTTTCCGACATAAACAGGGGCCCTTAAAAGCCCGCAAAACACCGCAAACTGGCGGTAAAAGATACGAGCGCCGGATTTAAAATAGGATAATAGCCTGGTTAAAATGGGTATTTTCATATTTGTTTCTTTGTCGAGTTGCTGGTATTATCTCACCACGAAGAACACGAAGATCACAAAGGCAAAACACATAAATTTACTTTCATCTTGTCGCGCCCTTCGTGGTTGTATCGGCATCACTTGAGCTTTCTGCATAACCGTAAAATATTATTATCTACCATCGGCCACCGGGGGTCAAGGATTCAGTTTGGGTTCAGAGGTTGGGGCTCAGGATTTCAATGGATAGCCCTTTGGCTCATCGCTGCTGGCTACCGGCTTAAACCTGTAACCGAAATTTAGGTAGCCGGCGGCCAGTAGCCAGGAACAAGCAGCCAGCAACAAGCAGCACAGGCATAAACCTTCAAAATTCTAAACGCTGAACCTTTGAACCTTACTTTAGGGGAGTTCCAGGGGCCACCTCTTTTTCAAACGATGCCAGGGTGGGTCCGGAGTCATCTACTGCGGCAACTACCATCCCATTGGACACCACGCCCATAAGTTTGGCCGGTTTCAGATTGGCGACGACGATCACCTGTTTGCCGATCAATTCTTCAGGCGAGTACGCTTCGGCAATTCCGGCAACCAGGGTTCGTTTTTGCCCCATATCGACTTCCAGTTTAAGCAATTTTTTTGCCTTTGGGATCGGTTCAGCCTGCACGATGGTTGCCACCCGCAGATCGATGCGGCTGAACTCATCCAGTGTGATTTCAGGCTTGACCTGCTGGGTTTTGCCATCCTCGTCCTGCTCGGGGATTGCGGTGCTTGCCATTTCTTTCTTTTCAATTCTTGGGAAAAGAACGATCGATTTTAAAAGTTGCGTCCCCGACGGTAACGCCTTCCAGTTCCGCAGTTGATCGATGTGGTAAAAAGGACCGGCCGGGTCCAGTCCGAGATATTTCTGCATCTTATGTGCGGCGCCGGGCATTACCGGATAGATGAGGCCCGAGATGATGCGAAGCCCCTCAAGCAGCTGATACATAACAACCGCCAATTGCTTCTGGCTGGATTTCTTTTTGGCCATTACCCACGGGGCGGTCACATCGATCATTTTGTTCATCTGTGCAATAAATTCCCATACAGCCATCAATGCCTTATGAAATTCAAAAGAGTGCATAAGACGTTCAAATTTATCAATGGCTTCCATAGCACCATTCTGCAGGTCGAGGTCCAGCTCCTTTTCAGCCTGCAAATCGATCTGAGGAACCTGCCCGTTACAGTATTTATAGGCCATGGAAATAATTCGGGAGAAAAGATTGCCAAGATCATTGGCCAGATCAGAATTGATGCGCTGGACCAATGCCGACTCACTAAAGCTTGAATCCAGCCCAAAATTCATTTCGCGAATCAAAAAAAACCGAAAGGCATCCAAGCCGTATATTTTTCGCAGCTGAAGCGGGTCGACGACATTGCCGAGGCTTTTAGACATTTTGCTCTTTTCGATGTTCCAGTATCCATGGACATTCAAGTGTTGGTAAATGGGAATACCGGCAGCTTTTAGCATGATCGGCCAATAAATACCATGGGGTTTGAGGATGTCTTTGGCGACAATGTGTTGTGCAACCGGCCAGAATTTGGCAAACAGTTCGCCATTAGGGTAGCCCAGTGCTGACACATAATTTAAGAGCGCATCAAACCACACATAAGTCACGTAATTTTCATCAAACGGAAGGGTGATGCCCCATTGTAAGCGACTCTTGGGTCTTGAGATACACAGATCTTCAAGTGGCTCCTTTAAAAATGCGAGCACTTCGTTACGGTAGCGGTTGGGCCGTATAAACCCCGGGTGTTGCTTGATGTGATCAATGAGCCAATTCTGGTAGTGGCTCATTTTAAAAAAATAATTGGATTCTTTTATGATTTCGGGTTCGATTTCATGATCCGGGCATTTACCGTCGACCAATTCCCGGTCGCTATAGAAGCGTTCACATCCAAAACAATATTGACCTTCATATTCGCTATAATAAATATCGCCCGCATCGTAGATTCTCTGCAAAATTTGACTGACAACCTCTATGTGGGCCGCATCGGTTGTGCGCACAAAATAACTATTATCGACTTTGAGCTGTGGCCAAAGGTCCTTGAAAAGGCGGCTTATTTTGTCGACATATTTCCTGGGGCTCAGGTTTTCCTTTTGTGCGGCGCGCACCACTTTGTCGCCATGTTCATCGGTTCCGGTAAGAAAGAAAACATCCATTGCCTGCATTTGATGAAAACGGGTGATCACATCAGCAACGATGGTGGTGTAAGCATGTCCCAGGTGCGGGCGGGCGTTTACATAATAAATAGGAGTCGTGATGTAGAAAAGATCGGGCATATCTATTCCTTTTGCAGGTATAGTTGATCAGGCCTATATTCAACTTCAATATTATCTTCCAGACGAACGGCGACCCGGTTACATATCGCATTATGACGGATAACCTTGCCTTTGCCACCGGGCGTCGTGACGACCTTACCCAGGCGCGGCAAATCTTTTTTTAAATATTTATACGTTTCAAACTCGTAAGTTAAGCAGCACATCAAGCGCCCGCATTGTCCCGAAATTTTGGTTGGATTCAAGGACAGACTTTGTTCTTTGGCCATTCGAATTGAAACCGGGTTGAATTTATCTAAAAAAGTTGAACAGCACAGCTCCCGGCCGCAGCGACCGATTCCGCCGCACATTTTCGCCTGATTGCGTATGCCGACCTGCCGCATTTCGATTCTGACACCCAGTTTTTTAACCAGCATTTTGACCAGCTGTCGAAAATCAACCCGACCTTCGGCTGTGAAAAAAAAGGTATATTTATTTCCGTCGAAAGATTTTTCCACCGAAAAAAGGTTCATTTTCAAGCCCAGTTTGCGAATGCATTCCAGACAATAGGCATAAGCTGAATTTTCATCTGCCAGATTTTGCTGGCGCTGCCTGAAATCTTTTTCTGTGGCCATCCGAAAGACCTTTTTGTGCGGCTTATCATCCGGCGATTTTTCATAAGGTGTCGGCGGCACGACGACTGTGCCGAAACCCAGCCCCTGTTCAGTTTCAACAATGACATGGTCACCTTGCTTCAGGACAAATGCGCCGCAATCGAAATCGTATACTTTGCCTGCTGTTTTGAATCGTATGCCGACGATCTTATTCATTTTACCTTTACTGTTTTACCACAGAGAACACTGGGATCACAGTGATGGATTCATGCTTCCTGAAATGGTAAAGCGCAAATACGATTTTTTCTCTTTGTTCTCTATGATCCCGGTGGTTAATAGAATGCGCATTATTTTGCTAGTTGTATCAGCAGTTTCTCCATGCAGAGCCTTAAATTGGTGTTTGCTTTTAAGCGACTTTGTATTTCTTGAACGGCAAACAATTTGGACATGTGCACCCGTGCCTCCGATCGGTCAGATGCCTGCTTGATCTGGTCGCTGACATCCTGGTTGATGATTTTCCGGCTGTCATATTGGTAAATGATCAAATCCCTGAACCAGCTTTTGATGATTTCAAATCTTTCAGCAAGCAATTCTTTTTCACGGGCTAATTTTTCAGCCAGCGCAAACAGGCGTGTCATGGGATGCAAAGACAGCCGCTGCATTTCAGCAACCAGCCACTTTCTGCTCTGCAACCAATTATTATCAATCATCATTTGGGCCTTGCTGAGGCTGCCATCGGCCATTGCGGCAATAATTTCAGCCACCTGTGAAGCGAGGCCATGTTCCCTTACAATCCATGAGGCGATATGGTTTACAGGGATCCGATTAAATGCTATCGGCTGGCAGCGAGATGCAATTGTTGGCAGAAGATCCGATTTGTGGCTCGCGATCAATACCAGCATCGAGCGATCGGGTGGCTCTTCCAGTATTTTAAGCAGAGCGTTGGAGGCGGCCGCATTCATACATTGGGCCTCTGATATAATCACCACCCGGGTTTTGGCTTCATACGGCTTCATTGAGAGTGTCTGCAACAATCCCCGAATCTGCTCGATTTTGATAAAGGGGCCGCGCGGTTGGACCGCAATGATATCCGGGTGATTGTTGGCTGAAATTTTCCGGCAGGACTTGCATACACCGCATGATTTGAGTACGGGTCTGGCGGCATCCTGCTCGAAGCCATCTTCTGCAATAAATCCGGATGCCTCACCCCGGCAGTTGCAGGCCATTGCTAGGGCAA
>JASFJF010000040.1:0-15607 GCA_050122255.1 Desulfobacterales bacterium | reverse complement strand
CTTTTTCCCGCGGGGTATCAAAAACATAATGAATCGCAATCGCCAGTTCGACGGCTCCCAGACTGGGTGCCAGATGACCGCCGGTTTGCGAGACGACTTCGACAATGGCCATTCGAATCTCTTCTGCCAGCATCGGAAGCTCGTCGCGGGGCAGTTTCTTTAAATCCGCCGGTGAGTTGATCTGTTCTAAAAGGCTCAATGAACTTTTCTCCAATTTTTTGCGACTACCGATTTCGGTTGCGAATGTAGCGTGCAATGGCTCGCAATGGTTCGGCTTTGCGGTCAAAATCCTTCAGTGCGGCCAACGCATTTTCAACCAGCTGATCAGCAAACGCTTTGGATTCCGTCAGACCCAGCAGGGCAGGGTAGGTCGTCTTATGGCGCTGCTCATCGGTGCCCACGGCTTTGCCCATTATCTCAGGGTCGCCCTCGACATTTAAAATATCATCTGTTACCTGAAAGGCAAGTCCTATATTTTGAGCGTAGCGTTCAAACATTTGAATCTGTACCGAATTGACGCCCGCCAGCTCTGCTCCGCAACGGACAGAGGCTTCAATCAGAGCGCCGGTTTTCAACCGATGCATGGATTTGAGCTCCGCCAAGGTCATCTGCTGTTTCTCTGACGTCATATCCAGCATCTGACCTTGAATCATGCCGCAATAACCGGCTGCATGCGAAATGTGTTGAATCACGCGCAGCCATTGCGCGGCTTGCTCCGGTTTGTTGATTGCCATGGATGAAAGCGTTTGAAATGCCAGTGTCAGCAGGGCGTCTCCGGCCAGAATAGCGGTGGCTTCATCAAAAGCCTTGTGGCAGGTGGGCTGACCTCTGCGCATGTCGTCATCGTCCATCGATGGAAGATCATCGTGAATCAAGGAGTAGGTGTGGATCATTTCAAGGGCACAGGCGGCCGGCATGACTTCCTGCGGGTCACCCTCAATCGATTCAGCTGCCGCCAGGCACAAAATAGGTCGAATACGCTTACCTCCGGCCATCAGCGCATAGGACATGGCTTGCAGGAGTCGATCGGGCTCGTCTGCCGTACTTAGAATAGCTTCCAGCGCCTGATTGATCCGCTGAGCTTTATGCCCAAGGTATGCTTTCAGGTCAAACATCTTAAAAACGTTATTCTTCGATCGATTCGTCTTCAGGTCGAAATGGTTTCGTAACCACCTGACCGTCAGCATTCTTAAGCAATACAGAAACTCTCTTTTCTGTCTCGTCAAGCTTGGCCGAGCAAAATTGAGTCAGTTTTATCCCTTCTTCAAATTTTTTGATCGCTTTTTCCAAAGGTAGTTCACCATCCTCAAGTTCCTCAACAATGCGTTCGAGCTGCTTCATGGATTGCTCAAATGTTTTTGGGGCCATTTTTTATTTTTTCCTTTACCCTGCAAATGAGTGTGCCTTTGGACACGATGATCTCAAGGTCCTGATGAATTGCAACCGCTTCGGGATCCGAAACGATTTCGGCATCCGGGACCGTACGGGTGATACTATAGCCGCGTTTTAAAATGGCAATAGGGTTCAGTGTATCCAGTCGGGCGCTTAATTCCCGCAGACGAGCCAATTTAATATTAATATTTTTATTATTTAATTCAATTAGCTTATTTATATTTTGTTCAATTATCACTTTAGTATTTTCAGTCCGGGATAAAGGACTATTCGCCAACAACCGCTCTTGTCGCCACTGCAGCCGTTCGTTTTTGCGTTCTACAAACCTGCTAACATGGCGGCTCAAACGCGTTGTTAAATCATCCAATCGCAACCGCCAGTCCTGAGACTTCCTACGCGGATCTGTCAGACGTTTGGCCACTTCAACAAGCGCGTGTCGCCGGCGCTCAACGGTGTTGATTATTCGATAGTGCAAATCAGCCGAATGGTTTTTAATCATCTGCAATAATTCACTTTTAACTGGAAATAGCAACTCAGCTGCTGCCGAGGGCGTTGGTGCTCTCAAATCGGCGGTAAAATCGGCTATGGTGTAATCAGTTTCATGGCCGACAGCCGAAATAAGCGGTACATTGCTGGCATAGATGGCTCTGGCCACCATTTCGCTGTTAAATGCCTGTAAGTCCTCTAAGGATCCACCGCCACGCGCTAAGATGGCTGCATCAAAGTCAACCTGCTCATTGAGCAGGTCCAAGGCAGCCACGATTTCAGCTTCAGCACCTTCGCCTTGGACCTTCACCGGCAGTATCTGAATGTCAACGTTTGCAAAGCGACGATCGATGATATGGAGGATATCATGAACAACGGCACCGGATGACGAGGTGATCAAGGCGATTTTTTGCGGCAAAAACGGTATGGGCTGTTTATGTTGATCATCAAACAAGCCTTCCTGCCTCAAACGAGATTTCAATTTTTCATAGGCAATTTGCAGGGCGCCAACGCCCGAGGGCTCCATATATTCCAGTATGATCTGATAAGACCCGCGGGGTTCATACACGCTTAGACGGCCCATGCCGGTTACACGCATACCATCTTCGGGTTCAAATTTCAGCTGCCGCTGCTGACCACGAAACATGACGGCATTGATCTGTGAATCCGCGTCTTTGAGGGTAAAATAAAAATGACCGGACAAGGGGGTCCGGAAATTTGAAATTTCACCGACAATCCAGATAAAAGCAAAAGTTTCTTCTAGTAACGCTTTAATACGATCCGTGAGCTCTGAAACCGTGTATATCTTGCGGACTCTGTCTTTTTCTTCAAATTCGTCAAACAGATCGTTCATGTGGATAAGATTTCAGCGGCCACCTATAAATTGTCGACTGATTGCCGACGGGTCGTCTTTATGATTTTCAATCAAACGTCCGATAAGTTATATTATGTAAACTTTTTATGGAAACCGTGTCAATGCGGGTTTTTGAGATTCATTTACGACTGCACCTCCCTTTTTCAGGCCTCATTGAGACGCGTAATTCTCAAGCAATTCCCGAACGGCTGGTATGATAAACAGATCTTCATGCGGCATGTTCGCCAAATGCGCGGCCAGAATCTGAATTTTTTCAGAAATCGACTTATGTTTGTCCATCACAAACATGTGTTGGCCTCTGACCTTGCAAAAACCACTTTTGACCTTGAAACCTGCCGTTTTCAGATTTTGCTCGGAAACCGTAATTTGCAATCGCTCAGCCAGATTTATCAGTTCTTGATACAATTGCTCGGGCTTCATCATTTCAGATGGGTGCAAGTCTTGAAAATTGTATCTGATGTGTTATTATTAAGCTTCAGTGAACAAAACATTCAGGAGGCCCAAATGCAATCCATATCAACAAATCAGACCCAAGTCCAGGTTCGTGTTAATGATTTCATTCGCAGCGTCTACAACTGGATGGCAATTGGTCTGGCGCTGACCGGCCTGGTAGCATTTTACATTGCCAACACCCCTGCACTTTTGGAGCTTATTTTTCGCAATCAGATCCTGTTCTTTGGCCTTATCATCGCTGAACTGGCCTTAGTATTCGTAATCAGCGCCCGTATACAGCGTATGCAAGCATCAACTGCCACCGGCTTGTTTATCCTGTACTCAGTTTTAAACGGTGCAACCCTTTCATTTATTTTTTTGGTTTACACGCGTGCTTCCATCGCTTCAACTTTTTTTGTTTGCGCGGCCACTTTTGTGGCATGCAGCATCTATGGCTGGACCACGAAACGCGATTTGACCTCCATGGGCGGCTTTCTGATGATGGGTCTCATCGGCATTATTATCGCATCAGTGGTCAACATATTTGTTCGCAGCTCCGCCATGCACATGATCATCAGCTACATCGGGGTGCTGGTTTTCGTCGGTTTGACGGCCTATGACACGCAGAATCTCAAGGCCATGGCGGTCTCCCAACCGGCAGATGTCGGTGCCAGCGCCGTGCGCAAAGGCGCCATATTGGGAGCCTTGAAACTTTACCTTGACTTTATCAATCTGTTTCTGATGCTGCTGCGTATTCTTGGCAACCGCGAATAAATTGCGGCTTAAAAGCGGTCCTGTTTTTCGATTTCTGCATCAATCTGCACATCTAAACGCGTGATGTCTATCCCAGGGTGGCTTTGACGACATCTGCAATTTGTCGACAGTAGCGCCGGGTTTGATCTTCCTCAGGGCCCTCAACCATAACCCGGCACAAAGGCTGTGTCCCTGAATAACGCACCAGCACCCTACCCTTGTCTCCGAGCTGCGCCTCTACCGCACGTATGGCTTCCATGAGCTCTGAAACGCTTTCGATCAAAGGTTTATGTTGAACGTCGATATTCAACAAAACCTGAGGCAATACGGTCATGACGCGACACAATTCCGAAAGTTTCTTTTGCTCATCGCGCATGGTCTCCATTAACCGGATGGCTGTCAGCATGCCATCGCCGGTGGTATGCTGGTCGAGAAATATCATGTGGCCGGAATCTTCGCCTCCGATAATCGCACCGCTAGCCCGCATCCGCTCCAGAACGTAACGATCACCCACTGCGGTCATCACATGATCGATGTTCATTTCATTGAGCGCCAGGCGCAATCCTAGATTGCTCATGACGGTACTGATGACCAGATTATTTCGCAGCAAACCCTTGCGCTTTAAATTGCGGGCACAAATTGCCAGGGTCCGGTCACCGCTGATGATCTGTCCCTGCTCATCGACGGCAACCAGCCGGTCACCGTCGCCATCAAAAGCCAGCCCGATATCGGCTTTTAGCGTCAGCACCTTTTCAATTAATGCTTCAGGGTGCTCCGAGCCGCAGTCCGCGTTGATATTCTTGCCGTTGGGTTCAATGCAGATGGCTTCAACTGCGGCGCCCAGATCGCGAAATAACAGAGGTGCCACTGTATAGGTCGCTCCATTTGAGCAATCCAAAACGATCTTCATGCCCTCAAATGGCGTTGGGCTTGGTAGGTTTTTTTTTAAAAAGGCAAGATAGCGTTCGGGTGCATCGGCCATCTGTCTGACCTGGCCCCTGATATGCTGGTGTTTAGCGGTAGGATTTAACTGGCTTTCGGCCTGTATGAGGCGTTCAATTTCATCTTCCTGTGCATCTGGAAGCTTGTATCCTTGGGTATCGAATAGTTTGATACCATTATCGCTATACGGATTGTGCGAGGCTGAAATCACAATGCCGGCCACGGCATCGCCAGCTGATACCAGACTGGCAACGGCCGGCGTGGGTAGGACACCGACCAGGTGCGCGTCGACACCCACAGAGCAGATGCCGTCAGCCAGGGCGGTTTCGATCATTGTGCCGGACTGGCGCGTGTCTTTTCCAATCAGAATTTTGGATTGTCGGGACGGTCTGTTAAAAAAAGATGCGACCGCCCGTCCGACCTGATAAGACCCTTCCACGTTTAACGGATATTCGTTGGCAACGCCGCGGATACCATCGGTGCCAAATAGTCTGCCCATCGGTTACCTCAAACGTCTGTTGGGGTTAAGGTAAAGGACTAGAACCGCTGGACGCCGCATTGCAGGACAATTCAGTCCATGCCCCCCGCTTGAATGCAAGGCGATCCTTATTTGAATGGCGGAATGATCGTTAAGGCACGCTTGACGATTTGATCAACAATTTCCTGGAGCCAGGCGGTTGCCCGTTCGCCCTCGGATGGCGATAACTGCTGGATGACAGCGATGTAATTCGGGCCCATTTTTTGGATGCCTCGGTGAACCGTTTCCAGAAAAGCATCCCGGCTGCGCTCATCGCCAGTTACGTTGCGGTAGGGCTCCAATAAATCCTTCAACTGCGATCGATTGGCAATAAATTCCCGTCGTTGTTTTACAGCAGCAGATGTTGCGCCCGGTGGTCCGCTCTCCGGCCCCGTGGGTCCTTCATTTTTGTTGTGGCCAAGGGCGTCAAGTCGATCAACGCGTTCGGATATGGCCCAGTTGAGTTTTTCTTTGAGGCCGGCTAGCAACAGCTCTGAAAAATCCGTTGAAACAAAAAGTCTGCGCACATGGCGGTACCATTGATACAAAGCGATCAGGTTGGCAATGTAAACCAAATTGTTGACAACCGTGCGCCGATCATTTCCGTGTTTGCCGGGCCGATAGCGCATATTGCCCTCTTTGGCGAATCCGCCGTATATGAGGCGCCCCGGTCTGAGCTCATCTTTGCGCACGATCGTTCCAGCAGCCACTGTGGTTCCGTAGCTCAGCCGGCAGGGTCCTACCAGCCCACCCTGCCCGCCGAGGAATATGGGGGCCTGATTGATCAGAACCCCCTGGGGCACATCGCCGATCAATGACGCCGTTGCCTTATCCTGATTGGGGGTAAAATTAAAATGGATATAAGAGCTGCCGACCTCACTATGATTTTTGCGGCTGGTTCCACCGGCCATCAGGCAGTCACAGAAATTGATCAAACTGCCCAGGGTCACGAAAGGAAAAAGAATCGTATGTTTGGTGCCGACAGTGTGGGCAATACTGGCCTGCTCCTCAAAAATGCTGGCTTCGCGAACATGCGCGCCCAGTCCGGCCCTGGCTTTTTCCAGAAATACGGCCTTTTCAAAAAAGCCGCCTTTCAACTCAACACCGGCTCCCATCTGACAATCTATTACGGTGGCCGGTCCTTCCAGGCCGATTTTGACACCCCGGGAAATCACAGTGGATTTACCGAAAATTTTAGACCCGGCATAAACCTCGACGCCGTCCGCGGACACACGCTCAATGTCGACCTCATCGCCAATTTGAATGCTATCCGGGCAGTCAATTCGAACTCCTTTTTCGATCAGCTGGCGCACTTTTGGATTTTTGGAAGGCGTCATCACGCAACCTCAATCTGATTGCAAATGTATCCAATGGTCTCGGGCTAAAGTCGGCCTTTTCCTTTTTGCCGGACTTCCTCTTTAATTCGTTGAATGTGCCCTCGGCCCAGACCTTTGACTTCACAACCCAGTTCAAAATATTGCCGGATTTTCTGATCGTTCAAAACACCAAAACAGTCGATGATCGCAGCGGGCCGCCCAATCATCTCAACGACCGCCTCGGGTTCAAGCGCCAGGTAATCTTGATGGCGAACCGCAAATATAACCGCATCGGCAAAAGGCAGCACCTGCGACAAATCGCTTTCAATCCGGATTTCATCCAATCGGTCCTGATTGCGGAAAAAACGACTCATTGAATGGCCCGGTCCCGGATAGCTATCCTGTTTTTCAAGCTCCCACCAGCGCTTGACATAGGGGTCATTGACGGCGATTTCTGCGCCCATCTCAGCCAATTTGCGAACGATGATCTCCGAGCCACTATAACGCGTATCGCCCACGCCTTCGCGATAGGCTGCCCCTAATAAGACCACTTTGGATGCCGCCACAATTTTGCCCATGTTGCGCAACGCGTCGCGCACCAGTTGCGGCACCCGCAATGAGCGCGTGTCATTGATATCAATGGCGGCCGGCGTAATTTTAAACACATCATCTTCAAATCCCATCAAGGTATGATAGGACCACACCCCCAGTCCGCCGTCTTTGGGCAAACAGTAACCCCCGATGCCCGGGCCCGGAAAAATCATATTGGAGTGCGTCGGTCGCACCTTAATGGCTTCAATCACTTTGATCAGGTCCACCCCATTGCGTTCGGCAAAAACACTCCATTCATCCAAAAAGGCCAGCAGCGTGGCGCGGAATGAATTTTCTACAATTTTGCAGGTCTCGCTTTCAATCGGTCGTTCCAATACTGTCAGCGGATAGTCTTCGACATTGAGTATTTCAGATAAAAATTGGCGTACGCGTTTTCGGGCCGTTGCGTTGATGCCGCTGCATACCCGCCAAAAATCACGTACCGAAGCGACATAATGACGACCCGGCATGACGCGTTCAAAGGAATGGGACAAAAGCGGCTCTGTGTCGGTCAAACCTCTTTTTTCAAATGCTCTTTTAACGATGGGATAGGCCACATATTCTGTTGTACCCGGCGGTACCGTGGTTTCAATTAAAACCAGACACTCGGGGCCGATTTTTTCACCGATAATCTTCAGACTGTCTTCTAGGGCCGCAATATCGGCATGACCCTGCCGAACGTTGCCGAAGGTTTCCTTGAAATAGTCGCATTGCACATCCACAATGACCACATCGGCCAGGCTCAGCGCATCGTAGGTATAGGTGGCGATCAACGTTTTTTTCTGCTTGACGCAGCGCTCGATCAGCGGGGCCACCTCAGGGTCTTCAGCCTCAACCGGTGCAATGCCTCTGTTAATGTAGGGTATTTTCCAGTATGATCGCGTTGACGGTCGCTGCATGCCGATGACAAATTTGGAAGGGTTGCCATCCGCATTCACCGAATCAGCCACGACACCGGCCATCACCGCCCCGACAAAACCCACCCCCATCACCACCACAATTTGCCTGCCCTTCAGGCGCTCTTCTTTAACGCGGCGCTGGAGGCGTTTGAACTCTTTTTGATAGTCATCTTCCTTGGGTAGCTTGAACACCTCGCCGCGCGGGCAAATCGAAACGCGCTTGCCCGTAGGGCTATCCTGCTGCTGCTTTGAAACCTGCATAAACATCCTCCGTTCACATTTGAAAGAGTTAAATTTTCACGACATATCAGCAAATTACCAATATTTTTGTAGGATTTTAACATAAGCGGCGCAGAAAGCAAAGATAAATTGCGTTTGAGCAGCAAAGATGCCATACTTTTCATCCTTTAAATATAATATTATTTCAATATGTTAGAAATCAAAAGGGGTTTTGGTATTGAAACACAGCGCAAGTTATGATCTAATATAAACAGCTGGTTTCAGGAGCCAGCAAAGCTGTAATCGCCTAAAGGACAAAGAAAGGAACCAAGTTTCATGGCACGCATACTGATTATTGATGATGAATCCCAGATTCGATCGATGCTTCGATTGATGCTGGAAAGGGGCGGCTATGAGGTTATTGAGGCCGCCGACGGCATGGAAGGAATCAGGCAATACAGAGATAATCCCGCTGATCTGATCATCACTGATTTGATAATGCCCAACAAGGACGGCATTGGCATGATCATCGAACTCAAGAAAGAGTTTCCCAGAGTGAAAATAATTGCCATGTCCGGTGGCGGCGTAAACCGACCCGAGGGCTATCTGGATGGCGCCAAAAAACTGGGTGCCACGCGTACGCTGACGAAACCCATCGACCGAGACGAAATGCTCAATGCTATAAAGGAGACTTTGAAAGGAGACATGGCTTCTGCTGAGCCGTCTATTTGATGTTGCCAGCCCCTTTGAAAGCAATCCCATATGTGTTACGGTTAATGCGTTAAACAAGCAAAACGACCGCAAAAATGATTTGTGTCTTTTGGGTTATGGTAACATCCCCAATGTATTTCAAAACCGGTTGCCGGGAGTTTTGGGGGCTGATGTTCAGCCCGGCAGCCTCACCCGCAGATATCCAACCCCAATAAAAGCCGGCAATAAATGTATTGCCTTTGCAAATTTTTCCGGATTATACTAAGTTCATAAACAGGCTTTTAGAATGCAGGGCTGCACCTGCCGCGTCGTTGGAGGAAATCAAAATTGAAAAGAGTTGCCGTCATCCTTGGCATCATCTTCTTGCTGCCACAGCCGGGCAGCGCCGATATCATTTTTTTTAAAGATGGTATGAAAACGGTTTGTCAGGAAAAAGCCTGGGAGGAAGGTAAGGAGGTCAATTGTGAATATGAAGGCACGGTATTGAGCTATCAAAAGAAAGATGTTCTTCGTATCCAGCGCGTGAGAACCCAAGAAAAAGAGAAGCCTGCTGCACCCGCTAAGACGCCTGCGGAACCAAAACCGGCTGCAACGGTGACAACGCCTGCCGCTGATGTAAAAGCGCCGGCTTCCAAGCCGCTGCCTCCCGACACAGGAGATCAAAAAGTCGCGCCAATTCAGCCGACCAGTGTTTCCAATACCAAAGGGCTTGAATTTTATAATCCGAGAAGGCCTCAGAAGTATTGGACCAGCGCTGTTTCCAAACATCAAACCTTTAAAGAAGCCATCGCGGCATTGGCCAATCAATATGAGCGCAGCCCTGATTGGATTGAGCAGCAGATGGGCGAAACCAATGACCTTGGGGAAATTCATCGGAATCTGGCCCGTAGCAAATCAACTGCACCGATTGAATCGAAGCCTCAGATTGAAATAAAGGCAAGCGATACGCTTTTTTACGACCCGCGCAGGCAGCATAAGTACTGGACCAGCGCAACCGCGAAACACGAAACCTTTCAGGAAGCCGTTGCTGCTCTATCGGCAGCGTATAGCCGGCCACAGCAGTGGGTTCAGCAGCACATGGGAGAATCGAATAGCCTGAACGAAATTCATCAAAACTTAAAAAACCAAAAATTATCAGAATCATCACCCTAATGGACATATCGCTCAGGGCATCCGCCGCTTCATTTGACGAGCGCTTTTCGCCATGGCGCACTGACCACCATTTTTGGCTATTAGCTTGGGCGTTTGGGGCCTTTCGGTACCATGAAAGGAGAATGCTGAATATTGACAATTCAGCTATTTTCTTATAGGATTTGATTAAATTATATTGTAAAATAGAATATTTATAAAACATGGGGGTTATTATTTTCGCAGCGGCTTTTTTCGCATGCGATGTAATTGAAAGGGCCAGCGTCTATGATTTCATTCAATCGCGATGTGGTGGCACTCGTTCGGATTTTTGCAAGCTGTCTTACGGCCGGTTTTCTAATCTTTTTCATATCGTCTTTATCGGGTGAAGACCTGATTAAGAATAACAGCACCGTCGTTGATTTAGATAGGATATTATCTGAAATTACAGTTGAATTGGATGGTGGCATCGAGGACCGCATCAAGCAACTCGGAGAAGTCCCTGCTATCAATCCTTACAAAAAATTCTACTGTGCCGAACTTGCCAAAGAGATCCATGAGGTCTCCTATTTGACGGAAAAGCAAAAAATCATGTTTGATGCATATAATGTTCGCGACTTCGAAAATAAATCAAAGCGTCTGGTCTCTTTTTCAGAAACTGCGAATATGGACGCCTTGATGAATGAGCTGGAAATCGTAAAAAGAGAGCTGAAAAATTCCGTTAATCTGATTGATAAAAGACGCAAGAAACTTGTTCGTCAAAGGACAGCCTATATTATCCTCTTTTTCGTGCTCTGGATTGCCATCTATTTCTACTATAGCCGCGGCTTTTTAAGACGATAAGCCACCTGTAAATATATTTTTGAAGACAAGAGGCTTTCCGTTTCCAGGTGACTCCTTGTCAAAGGGTGATAGCAGCAGATTCATTATGTACCAATCATTTTACAATTTGAAAATCAAGCCGTTCCAAATTACCACGGACCCCAAATTCTTGTGGCTTGGAGAGAAGCATAAAGAGGCCCTGGCCACGCTCAAGTACGGCATCCTCGAAAACAAAGGGTTTTTGCTGCTAACCGGCGATGTCGGCACCGGCAAAACAGTTTTGATCCATGGCTTAATAAAGATTATCGATGTATCTGCGATCGTGGCCACCATCCCGGATCCCGGACTCAACAGTATCGATTTTTTTAACTTCCTATCTGAAGAATTCAAGATGAACCGGCGTTTTGATAGTAAAGGCGCATTTTTGATTCATTTAAAGCACTTTCTTCACAAGGCTTCTTCTGACGATAAGAAGGTCTTGCTGATTATTGACGAAGCCCAGAGGCTGAACCACGAATTGATTGAACAGATCCGGCTCTTGTCAAATATCGAGATGGATAACCGCAAATTGATCAATATTTTTTTTGTTGGCCAGAGCGAATTCAACAAAAAGCTCAGCGAAGAGCGGCACAAAGCTGTTCGGCAAAGAATTAGCGTCAGCTATCATATCGACCCACTGACCGAGCAGGAAACCCGCCAGTACATCAACCATCGCCTCAACATAGCTGGCTGCAAAAAAGAACTTTTCAAATCAGAAGCCTTGCACAGAATTTATTCATTTTCCAACGGTTACCCGAGATTGATTAATATTATTTGCGACCACGCGTTGCTCACCGGCTATTCCGGAGGCAATAAGGTTATCGATGCCAGCGTCATCAGGGAGTGTGAAAAAGAACTTAAAATCCCGATCGACCAGCCTGAAAAGCAGAAAACGGAGGCTGAATCTTTTGAGCCCAAGGAAGAGAATCCCCTAAACGTGTTACAGAACCAATCTGCGGGAAAACGCATCGGATATTTTGCGGTGATTATTTTATTGCTTTTGGCGACCGGATATTTTTTATTTATGATGCAATCCAAGAACGAACCCCGCTGGAAAATGGAGGAAATCGCACCGCAAACCTATGACTCCCCGACGTTAAAAGCCAAAGAGACCTTCGTCCCGGGTGTTGTCAGCGAAACAGACGACAAGAAAAATCAACCCAAGAGCAAAACCTTTGACGAGCAGGCCATTGAAGACAGTAAGATCACAACTCCGACGCAGTCTAACCTGCAAAATCAGACAGAGGATGCTACCCCGATTCCAAAGGTTAAGCCGTTTCCAGATCGAAAAATCATCATCTACTTCAAGCACAACTCCAATGATCTTCCAGATCAAGCCTACGATATGCTTGACCGCATCGCCGGTTTCATGGTCAGCAATCCGGACGCCAGCATCAATATCAGCGGCTATACGGACTCATCCGGATCCTTTAGTTATAATGTGAGTGTTTCCCAGTTCAGGGCCAATATGGTCAAAGGATATCTGGTGGGCAAAGGTGTTGATCCACTAAAAATTGAAGCATTAGGGCTGGGCCCCAAGAACCCGATAGCCAGCAATGCAACTGAAAAGGGCCGCCAGACAAACCGTCGTGTGGAAATTGAGCTGAATATTGAAAAACCTTAGCCCGGCCTCTTGGTCTAACAATAATCCTCACAGGGACGCTGACCAAAATTAAATTCGGAGCTTAGTAGCTCTAACGTCGAGGCGTTCACCGTAAGCTCATCAATCTCTTCGGCAGATACCCAGCGTGCCTCGACAGCATCATCTCCTGCCGTGATCTCGCCGGAAACATAGTCAGCCGATAGGTCAATAATGACGTAATGAAACCGTATACCTTTGTTTTCATCCCGCTCGATAACATCAAAGGTGTGTATCGGTTTGATAGCCCGAATTCGAATACCGGTTTCTTCCCGAATTTCCCTTTCAGCCGCCTGCTGCAGCGTTTCACCGATTTCTATACTTCCACCAGGAATTGCCCATGAATCTTCAGCCGGCGGTTGTCCGCGGCGAACCAGCAAAACCCGATTGTCTCTGAATACCACGGCACCGACAGCCACCCGGGGATGGTCCGGATAGGCGTTTTTGTGTTGCGAGGGTTGGTTTTTCACGATTTAGACATTCCTCGTTTTTTCGGATATGAGCTATGAGCAACGACCCATCGGTCATTTCAAAAATATGCACGAGGTCATTGTTTCATTTCTGAAAATCTCTCCGTCCAGTATCCTGCACTAAGTTAGTGCGTACAAAACTATCAAGCGCTTGCGAATAATCAAGAATAAAGTTAGACATGAAATAAATCCAGAAAACACCTTTTCGGCCTAAAAGGATGTCAAAATGAAGTTACAATCTAAACTGCCCGATCTGAAGCTCACCATTTTTTCGGTCATGACGCAACTGGCAATAAAACACGGAGCGATCAACCTTTCCCAGGGATTTCCAGATTTTGATACCTACCCTGAACTGATTTCACTCGTTGAAAAATACATGCGTAAGGGACATAACCAGTATGCGCCCATGCAGGGAGTGATGATGCTGCGAGAGCGAATTGCCGATAAGGTGCTCAGCATGTACGGCGCTCGATACGACCCGGCGACCGAAATAACGATTACATCAGGCGCCACCGAGTCGATTTTTGCTGCTATTTCCACCGTCGTTCAAACAGGTGATGAGGTCGTTATTTTCGAACCGGCCTATGATGCCTATGCACCCGTCGTACAACTTAACGGCGGTATACCGGTCTTTTTGCAATTAAAATTTCCGGAATACGCCATCGATTGGAATGGATTTGAGAATGCCGTCAACAGCAAAACAAAACTTATTATTTTAAATTATCCGCATAACCCCACCGGCGCTGTTTTGACCCGCAAAGATATTACCCATCTTTCCCGCATCGTTGCAAACACCCGCGCATTTATTGTCAGCGATGAAGCTTATGAGCACATTATCTTTGATGACAGGCAACACGAAAGCATCGCCGGACACCCCCAGCTGGCACAGCGCAGCTTTGTGATTTGCTCCTTTGGAAAAACCTATCATACCACCGGCTGGAAGATCGGCTACTGTTTAGCACCTAAACCCCTTTCAAGCGAATTGCAGAAAATTCATCAATACCTCACTTTTGCTTCCAACACACCGATTCAAATGGCTTATGCCGAATTTATGCAGCGCAAGGAACTGTACCTGAATTTGCCTGGATTTTATCAACAAAAACGGGACTTGTTTTTGGATTTAATCGCCGAATCCCGCTTTCGACCTCTGCCCTGCAAAGGGACGTACTACCAGATGCTGGATTATTCGCAGATTTCTGACAAGCCGGATCTTGACTTCGCCCGGCACCTGACCACAGAGCACGGAGTTGCCGCCATTCCGCCGTCGGCGCTTTATCATCAAAAAGATGATTACAAAGTGCTGCGGTTCTGCTTTGCCAAGAAAAGAGCAACCCTTGAAAAGGCGGCTGAAAAATTATGCCAGATTTAACAAAGAAAAAGCTATTAAAGTTCAGGAAAATACGGGCTCAGCAGGATCTGGAGCACAGCATCCTGCACGGCATTGCCTGTGAATGGGAGGCAGCGCGTCTGTGTCTGGGACCGGGCCAACAGCAGCTGATCCGCAGACCGACATTCGCTCTGGCGGATTTGAAAAGGCAGTGGGGGAGCTGGTCTCCGAGTAAACGCCAAATCACAATCAGCCGCCAGCTGGCGTTCAATTATCCCTGGGATTCGATTCGCGACGTGCTTCTGCATGAAATGGCCCATCAAATCGCATACGAGTTGCTTAATGCATCTGCTCAAGCACCTCATGGCATAGCCTTCCGGCAAGCCTGCAAATTGTTGCGCATCGATCCGGCGGCCTCTGAAAATTACCGGCCACTTCACGACCGTCTTATAAACGATTATTCTGGCTTTCATGACAGGCGAACGCTGCGCATCAAAAAACTGTTGGCCTTGGCGGAAAGCCAGAACCGTTTTGAAGCCGAAGCGGCTATGAGCAAAGCCCACGAACTCATTGCCCGGCACAACATCGAGCTCAACGACCACGCAGATAAACGCCTATTTTTGAGCATTTTTATCGGCTCCCCGGCCCTGCGTCATCCGCGTGAAGATTACCATCTGGCTAATTTGCTACAGGATTTTTATTTTGTCTGTGGTATCTGGGTGCCGGCCTATGTGCTGGAAAAGCAAAAAATGGGCAGGGTCCTGGAAATCAGCGGTACGGCTCCCAATCTAAAAATGGCCGATTACGTCCATGACTTTATCCGGACCTTTATCGAAGCCCAGTGGCACGCCTACAACCAGGACAGGGGGTTGAATCGCTATCGCAAAACCGATTTTGCGGTAGGCATCATCGAAGGGTTCCGTGGCAAGCTGGAATCCAATATCAACCACAGCACGATTTCTCATAATTTGCGGGCGCTTATTCGAAAAAAAGATCCCAGGTTAAAACAATATTGCCACTTCTGGTATCCGCACACCGCTTCCATTCAAA
>JASFJF010000039.1:0-16047 GCA_050122255.1 Desulfobacterales bacterium | reverse complement strand
TTTCAGATTCTCGGTTTTACCTTTAAAACACTTTAAACGCTTGTCCCTTAATTCTGCTTCTAAAAATATATAATATTTTCAATGGTTTGTTCTATCATCGCCTAACTCATAATCTTTGGCATTAAATTTGCTCATAAGCTATCTCAGGAGATTAAATCAATGAAAAAAAATGCTGGATTTACATTCCTTGAATTAATGATTGCCATTGCCATTATGGTCATTGCTGCTGCAATTGCAATTCCCAATATGATCCAATGGCGAAGTGAGTCAAATCTCAGGGGTAGCGCAAACAACCTGCGCGCAGATCTGAATATGGCTAAAATGTTGGCTGTTCGTGAGAATGCTTTGGTGGTCGTCAATTTTTTTGGAGACCGCTACGAAGTATTTGTGGACAACGGCGCTGGATTAAATACGGGCAATTGGACCTGGGATGCGGATGAGCGCAGGTTTAGAAACCGAGACATGCGGGCGGGTGTTTCCATTGACTTGGCGAGCACCACCTTTGCGGGTAATCGCACGCGCTTTAATGAAAGAGGCCTGCCCGATCAATTGGGAACCGTTGTGCTTGTTTCTATAGACGGTCAGCAACATCAGATCGGCATCAACCGAATGGGTCGTGTCGATCTTCAGTAAGCATATGGAGTTGAATATGAACTTGAATCAATGCAAACAAGCGTCTTTAAGTGCAAACCAGGGCTTTACCCTGATTGAAGTGCTGATAGCCATTGCCATTTTTTCAGTCGGCATACTGGCCGTGGCTTCTTTGCAACTGGTCAATTCCAAAAATAATACCACCGCCAATATCATGACCCAGGCGACCATGCTGGCCCGGGCCCAGATGGAGCAGCTTGAAAACAGCGACATTACCACATCATCTGATTTGACCCTGGGCGTTCATCCCGATCCCAATAATCCAATCGATGAAAACGGCGATCCAGGTGGCATTTACACCCGCAGCTGGACGGTAGGTCCCGGCTCCGGGCCCAATTCCCGCGAAATTGAGGTGACGGTGAACTGGAACCGACGCGGACAAAATCGAAGTGTGGTGCTCACTACCATTACCAGAGGAAATTAAGGATGACTTTTCAAATGTCACATTCGGACAAAACGCGGAATTTTGCAAGGCCTGATACGGCTGGCTTCTCGCTGATCGAACTGATGATTGCGCTCGCCATCGCCTCAATCGTGTCGGCGGCCATCTACAGCGTCTACACCGGACTGATGAGATCTTACACGACCCAAAATGTGGCGGCCGATATCCAGCAGAATGTGCGCGCCGGCATTGATTATATGGCTGAAGACATCATGATGGCGGGTCTGAATCCGTCAAAAGCGATTGGGTTCGGATTTGTCGAGGCCAGTGCTACCAAACTTCGCTTCACCTTAGATCGCAATTTGAACGGTAGCGTAGACGAGACAGATTCGGAGCAAATCACCTTTGAATACGATTCGGGTACCGGCAACCTCAACCACATTTTATTTGAAGGCACGGGAAGTGAAAATCAGGTGGTCTTTTTCGATAACGTCCAAAACCTGACCTTTACCTATTTAGATGAAAGCGGCGCCGTGACGGCCACGCTTGCCGATATTCGCATGGTTGACATTGATTTTACGATCCAGGCGCCGGCCGGCCGGCAGGGAATGGTGAATCGTACATATACCACACGGGTCAAGTGCCGCAATATCGGCCTTTGATATAGGAGTTCAAAAAATGAGATCGCAACTAAATTTTATCAAAAATTCAACTTCCATCCTGAAAAATGAAGATGGCGCGGTTCTCGTGGCCGCCATTTTAATCCTGGTTTTATTGACGATCGTCGGTGTTGTATCGACCACTATCAGCAATACCGAAATCAATACGGCCACTAACGAGATCATTTATCAGCAGAATTTATATCGGGCCGAAGGGGCCACCATCGAGTCCGTTGATCTGCTGGATGGCATTGCCGATCCCAAAACCAACCCACCCTCCTGGCTGGAACCGGACATCGACCAGATAACAGATGCCGATATCAATGATCCCGCCTTCTGGCAATCCGGACTCAGCGGGACAATGCCGCAAGCCTCTTCAACATTAGGCGACACCCGCTTTGTCGTTCGTTCTATGGGGCTTGTCAGCGGTACTTCTCTGGGAATGGGAAGTTCCAAGGTGCACGAATATAGGGTTACCGGACGCTGCGCACCACCCAACAGGGGCGCAACTGTCATCGAAATCGGCTACTTAAAGGCATTTTAGCAAAGAGGTGAATAACATGCAAAACCAACTAAAAAACACTTTTTATTGTTTGCTCGTCATATTCATGGGACTTGCGTTTTGTGCGGCCGTTTTTGCCGAAACACCGGATTATCCGGACGAATGCAGCACCACCGATTATTATGATGTGGCGCTCAACAGCAGTACAGACGGATATATCGAGCCCAAAGACGAGGATGTCTTTAGGATTGTTGTTCCATCGGCCGGGACGCTGACAATCTACTCCAGTTCGACTTTGCCGATGGATCCTGAGGGCAAACTCATGAAATCCGGCTGCAAGAAAATTGCAGAACATAATGACATCGACAAAAACGGATCGCCGCCTAACTATAACTTCCGAATCGTAAAAGATGTGCCCGCCGGCGATTACTGGATCGAAGTAAAACATGATAGTAACAAGGGACAAGGAGATTATACCCTGCATGTGGACTTTGACGGCGTGACGGCCCATACCATTACCGCTACCGCCGGGTCAGGCGGCAGCCTTTCACCCGCCGGGTCGGTGAGCGTTCCGCACAACGGCAGCCAGGCCTTTACGATTACCCCGGATGCCTGCTACAACGTGCAGGATGTCCTGGTGGATGGAATCTCGGTCGGGGCGGTCACCTCCTATGTTTTTAACAATGTGACTTCCGATCGCACCATATCCGCCAGCTATACACCCACCAGCGCCTATACCATTAGTGCAAGTGCGGCCACCAACGGCAGCATTAGTCCCGCTGGAGCCGTCAGTGTCAGCTGCGGTGCGGACCAGAGCTTCAGCATTACGCCGGATCCCGGCTATGAGGTGCTGGATGTACAGATCGACGGTGTTTCCTATGGACCGATACCTTCTTATACCTTTTCGAGCGTCACCCAGGATCAAAGTATCAATGCCACCTTTAAGGTGATCGGCGATTATATCATCGATACCTATAGTGGTCCCAACGGCAGCATTTCACCGCCTGGTCCGGTTGGTGTGCCGGCCGGTGGCAGCCAGAGCTTTGCCATCACCCCGCAGCCCGGATATCAGGTCGCTGAAGTGTGGGTGGATGGCGTTTCCCAGGGGGTTATCAGCGCGTACACGTTCAATGCTGTCAATGCGAATCACATCATTGAAGCCCAATTTGTGCCTGCCGGACCGCCGCCGGATCCCAGCACCTGCATCGATATATCTGATACGCCGCTGGATGCGCGCTTCCGCTCCGCGCCGGCCAATATCATGTTTGTGCTGGACGATTCCGGCAGCATGGACTGGGAAATCATGACCGATGAAAGCGACGGTCTGTTTGAGGGGCACCGCTATATTTTCGACAATCCGGGCGACAATCTTTACGACGACAGCTACATCTTGAGCGGCGATGACCGCAAGAAATGGAAATCCCAGTGGTCGGGCTACAACAAAATGTATTACAACCCCAAGACCGTTTATGAGCCCTGGCCGAACAAAGATCCGGCCGACATTTCCAACCCGCGGTCCCATCCGCACCATGCCACGCCGACGCTTAATTTGAGCGCCACGTATGACAGCTATTCTTTTTCCAGCAACGAAGTTATTGCTGATAACATGGACAGCAGTGTTTTTATGGCCAGCGGGCCCTGGAATATTTTCGTGCATCCCGAGGCTTATCCAGATTTTCCCGAGCCCGATTACGATGCCTACCATGTGGCTGTTGACGCCGATACCCACTTCAGCGCACAGTGGCTCCCTTCATTTTCAGGGGGGCAGTATGACGTCTATGCCCGCTGGCATGCCAATGACTGGCGCTCGACGAAGGTACCCTATACCATCGATCATGCCGGCGGCCAAACTACGGTAGAGGTAAACCAGCGGCTCAATGGCGGGCAATGGGTATTGCTGGGTGATTTTAATTTCCCAACTAATTCAGCCAAGGTGACCATTGACGCATACGTGGCGGATCCCAACGCGGACCGGGTGTGTGCGGATGCCTTAAAATTTGTGCCCCGCGGCGAAATCAGCTTCGATATCCCCAACGCCCATTACTATGTCTGGTCGCCCAGCCAAAACAAGCCCTATCTGGTCGTGGTCGACGGGGGAGCGATCGATTATTATGTACTTACGGATCTCGATGGTGATGATGCGGTTGATTCCGGTGAATTGACGCCGGTCTCCGTGCCGCCGGCGGATATCGCCACCGGTCGCACTTATGCCGAGGAGCGCCAGAATTATGCCAACTGGTATTCTTTTTACCGGCGCCGGGAGCTTACCGCCACCGCGGCGGTGGCCGGCGTGATCAACGAAGCCGGAGGGGTTCAGATCGGAATTTACGGCATCAATGAAAAAATCGTGCAACCCGTACACAAGATCCACGTGGAGGGAGTGGATGAAACCGATGCCCTTTTAAATCACCTATACAGTTTGACCCTCACCGCCATGGGTACTCCCCTGCGCCAGGGTGTGCAAAATGTCGGCAAGTATTTTGACAAAACCGACTCGGACACCGGCGGCATCGGCGACTCGCCTTATGCCAGTTCTGATGATGGCGGTGAATGCCAGCAGTCCTTTGCCATCGTGATGACCGATGGGTATTACAACGGAGGTGAACCTTGGAGCACGGAAACAAACGTGGACGGCGACAATGGTGCGCCCTACGCCGATAGCTACACAAATACCCTGGCGGACGTGGCCATGTTCTATTATGAAAACGACCTGGCCGATCTGGCCGATGCGGTGCCCACCAACGAACGCGATGATGCCACCCACCAGCACATGGTGACCTATACCATCGGGTTCGGGGTCACAGGGACCTTGGATCCCCTGGCCTATGACTTTGACAACAGCATCTATCCGACCTGGCCTGATCCGGATGACGGCAACCAGGAAAAAATCGATGACCTGTGGCATGCCAGCGTCAACGGACGCGGTCGCTATCTGACGGCTAACAATGCCGTGGAATTGATCAATGACCTGCTGCTGATTTTAAAAGATATCGAGATATTCAGCGGTTCGGCTTCGTCGGTATCCGTCAACGGGGACGAGCTGTACATGAAAATCAACAACGACGTGCTGCTGTTTCAATCCAAATATTACAGTGAGGGCTGGCACGGAGATGTGTTGGCCTATCATGTCGATCCTGTGAGCGGTGAGCTCATCGAGCCGCCGATCTGGTCGGCTGCGCATAGTTTGAGCTATCAAACCGCAGACAACCGTAAAATTGCGACCTATGACGGCATCTCCGCCGGGACGCCTTTCAGATACAGCGAACTGACGGATGTTCAGCGCGATCAGCTGGATATCAACTGGCAATCGGATGCGACCCTTGCCCAGAACATGGTCAATTATTTGCGGGGCGATGGTGCCAATGAAGTCGACAATGGCGGCACTTTCCGCAACCGGACCTGGACCATCGTGGACCCGGGGCATCCGTACAACGGCGATACGATTACCTCCTCCAAACTGGGCGATATCGTGCACTCGTCTCCGGTGTACAGTAACGGCGCCCTGTTTTCGGGCGGCAACGACGGGATGCTGCATGCATTTGATGCCGAGACCGGCGAGGAGCTTTTTGCCTATGTGCCCAATTTGCTGTATCCAACCCTAAATGAGCTGGTCGACCCGAACTATACCCATAAGTACTATGTGGACCTGACGCCGACGGTCGAAAATGTCGATATTGGCGGGGTCACCCGTATGCTGGTGGGGGGCTTTGGCAAGGGCAGTATCGGCTACTATGCTCTTAACCTATCAAACCTTTCGCCGGCCGACGGCCACGTGCCGGCTAATGAGAATCAGGTGGCGGCCATGGTGATGTGGGAATACCCGAACCTGAATACACCGGTTACCGAAGTTGCGGATCTGGGCTATTCCTTTAGCCGGGCAACCATTGTCCAAACAAATGACAGCGCTTATCCCTGGGTCGTCATTTTCGGCAATGGATACAACAGCCCCAACGGCCGTGCGGTCTTGTTTATCGTTAACCCGCTGACCGGCGAGCTGATCAAGCGTCTCGATACCCAGGCGGGTGGCTGCAACGGGCTGTCCACGCCAATTGCCACCGATGTCGATTATGACAACAAGGTGGACTTTGTCTACGCCGGTGATCTCAACGGGAATATGTGGAAATTTGATTTAAGCGGCAGTGATTATCATGACTGGGAAGTTTCTTATCAAGAGGCCGGTACGCCCAAACCGCTGTTTAAGACCGCCGCCAACCAACCCATTACCACCCGGCCGGATGTTATGTTTCATTGTGAAAAACCCGGCTACACGGTTGTTTTCGGCACCGGTCGATACCTGGGCGACGTTGATCTTTCGGATACCAGCCAGCAGGCGATTTACGGCATCTGGGATTACGGCGACGCCGAGGATTACAGCGAATATGTGGGCACTTTTGACGGTGGATATCTCCTCGATACCCCGCCCACGCTTCCGAGTCCACCGGTGTCAGTGCTGCCCCAGACGGTTGTCAATCAACAAATATTCAATGGATTTGACATGCGAACGGTCAGCGACAACGCTGCCGACTGGACGGTTACCAGCCTCGATGGTTCCGGCATTCTGTGCGGGGATTGGGGTGGTATGTCAAGCTGTGATCCCAATGGAGTCGGCGCCAATGCCGATCCGATCCGAAACGTCGGGTGGTATTTAAACCTGGATGGTACAGGCGAGCGTGTTGTCAGCGACGTGCTCGTCAGGGATGGCACCTTAATCGCCATTTCCTATATACCGTCGGGCAACATGTGCGGTGTCGGCGGCAAGTCCTGGTTGTGGGCGCTGGACGCCTGCGCCGGTGCAAGGCTTACCGAGCCGGTATTTGATATCAACGATGACGGCGTGATCGATTCTCAAGATATGGTGAATATCGGCACGCCGACGGATCCGGTATGGGTGCCGCCGACCAGCCTCAGGTTTAAGGGCCGGCTGCAACCACCGGCGATCATCATTCTGGATGACAAACGCGAAATGCTCTACATGAGTTCCTCCAGAGGAGAAATCGAACTGCAGCTGAAAAAGGCAGCCAAACTGGGGATGACTTTCTGGAGAGTATATCGACCCTAATCATATCCGGAGGCCTGGATAAAGCCGAGGATTTATCACTTTAAAACTTAGATCCCGGCATCCTCGACCAGGGGATGCCGGGATTGAAAAGGGAAGGATATCAAAATGAAATATACCCCCAAAAGATTTAATTTAGGGAAAATGGGCATTGTCTTTATTATGGCCGGACTCCTGTTGCTGCCGGCTGTCTGTTTCGCCCAGCAACGTTCAGAGGCCCCGATCGGCTATTATCCCGAAGGCTTGTCCGGACAGGGCTGTATCGACAGCATAACCGCAAAAGGTGTGGTCATCGACGATTCGGCGTTTGAATTTTCGGTAGACGTGACCTTTCATCAGTCAAAAGGCCAAAATGCCTCGCGCTCGCTGTTCCGTCCGGGCGCCCGGGTGGGTTACATGACCAATTCGCAGAAACAAATCGAATCCCTCTGGTATTTTAGAAGCTGTAAGTAAAGCGTTTGTCACCATACCGCTTTGATACAGATAGTTTTTTGCATCTTTTTGGGTGTTTTTAAGGTATCTTAAAAATGGTAGATCGCACCCCCGCATGAATGCGGGATTTCACATCTGATCTAAGCAACTTTGAGACAGCTTCAAGAAGTGGTTTCAAAATTCCAGATCAGGCTCAAGGGCAAGGCGTCAGGACGATCGGGAAAGCGCAGCATACATGAGTATGTGAGCATTTGCCGGAGGCCTGCAACACGGCCATTGGGCCTTAGATGGGATTTTGAAACCACTTTTAGTAACGTCTAAGAAAACGTTGTCCAAACGCTCTTATGATTTTTTTTCCTTTTCGAAAAGCGCCTGCAAATCTATTCATATTTGGTAAAGGAAGAAACTCGGCTCTTTCACATCTTTTTTTTGCGTAAAGTTTCCTACCGTTGACATTTGTAATATATTTGTATATATATTATATTAAATTTAATAGTGAGGTAAAAAATGGCGCAACTGGCGATATATCTAAAAGACCGACTGGCTCAGCGGCTCGAAAAAGCAGTTAAAGCTTCCGGGCAATCCAAATCCAGGTGGGTGGCCCAAGCCATTGAGCGGTCTTTGCAGGATCAGTGGCCGGATGGATTTTTTGATCTTGCCGGAAGCTGGCAAGATGATAGGAGTCCTGATGAAATAATCAAAGAAATCCGCCAAGGGATGCAAAAGCCGGAAGACAGGGAGAAATTGTTTTAATGTTGCGCCTGCTTGATACGAACACCTGCATTTATTACCTCAATCGCGTTTCAGAAAAACTCAACGCCCGGTTTATGAAGTATTCTCCGTCGGACATCAGGTTGTCTTCGATTACCGTAGCGGAGCTTTTTTACGGTGCGGAGAAAAGCAAAGCTAAAAGGAAAAACCGGGCAACTGTTGAAAGTTTTGTGTCTATTTTCGACATCATTCCTTTCGATGAAGATAGCAACAGATCATATGCGAAAATCAGAGCCTCCCTTGAGCGCAAAGGATCCCTCATCGGTCCTATAGATTTATTGATTGCATCCATCTGCATGACGTACAACCTCATTTTAGTCACCAACAATACGAAAGAATTCAGCCGCATCAATAGTATAAAATTAGAAAATTGGCTTTAACACTTTGTTTGGCTGAACGAAATTTCCAGCCGCTTTGTCGAACCTATGTACGCGTAAGGACTTCCAGAACAGCCATTTTTTCATCTATAGTGGTTGTCAAAAAAACGTTCCGATTGCGGAACGTTTTTTTGCGACAACACTTATGCCGCCATCCTTTTTTCGGAACATTATAATGACAAGCGGTATAAATTTCTTCAGAATGATGAAATAGTGATTAGTTGCGCAATAAATCAACAACGTCCCTTTTTTTATTTACATCCAATTTCATTGCTATTGACTCTTTACAATTATATGTTATATTATAATTATTATTTCGGTGATCAGGAGGAAAAATTATGGGTCAGATAACCATATACTTAGATGCTGAAACAGAAAAGCGACTATCCAATGCGGTAAAAGACGGAGGAGTTTCCAAGAGTCGGTGGATAGCTGATTTAATCAAAGAAAAAGTCGCTACGACTTGGCCGGAAAATATCGCAGCGCTTGCCGGTGCATGGTCGGATATGCCAACCGCAGAGGAGATCAGAAAGGATTTCGGTGAGGACGTTAAAAGGGAACCCCTATGAAATATATCCTGGATACGAATACGCTGATCTATTTTTTTAAAGGGGTTGGTAAAGTTAAAGATCGGCTGCTCTCAATACCTCCTGGCGAAATTGCGGTGCCGACGATTGTGTTGTTTGAGATGGAACTCGGCATCGCCAAATCCTCATCACCCCGAAAAAGGATTGGTCAACTCAAGGATTTTACCTCCCTGGTTACCCTCATTCCGTTCGGTGCGGCAGAAGCAAAAGCCGCTGCCCAAATCCGGGCAAAACTTGAGAAAAAAGGTATTCCTATCGGCCCCTACGATGTACTCATTGCAGCCTGTGCCAAGGCCAATGACCTCATACTGGTCACCCACAACTTAAAAGAATTTAAAAGAATCGAGGGCCTGCGATGTGAAGACTGGTATTGAGTACAGTCGCATCAACAAACTAAAATTAGAAAATTGGCTCTAACATTCTGTTTATCCGGCTTAACGAAATTCCTAATCACTTTGCCGAACCCATACAGCCGTAGAGACTCCCGGAACAGCCATATTTTCATCTAAATTTCTTCAAAATGATGAAGAAATTACCAGTTGCGCAATAAATCAACAACGTCCCCACAATTAACTTATACCGCTATCCTTTTTTCGGAACATCACAATGACAAGCGGTATAAATTTCTTCAGAATGATGAAATAGTGATTAGTTGCGCAATAAATCAACAACGTCCCTATAATTCATAATTAAAGAATATCGGGTTGAGTTTATCTCCGACTGATCGACATATTCAGTGTAGTTTTTTTATCTCTTTGAGTTCGTCAGGATCAAAGACAAGATTTTTACCAATCCGTCTATAGTTTAATTTGCCAGCTTTTGTCCATCTTCTGACTGTAATTTCGGCAACCTCTAAATATTCAGCCGCTTCCTTAAGTGAGAATGGCGAATTTCTGATGTCGCCAAATACTTCATCGTGGGTATAAAGATCCTTTTCAAATCCTTTGCGAGCAATGGTAGCAAATAATTTTTCTCTTTCAGATACGGGCATTTGTAAAATATCTTTATAAACTTTTTCGGCTGTGATCATATCTAATCACCTTCCTTTACGTATTTCTTCAGGTTGCGGTAAAAATTTTCATGGGGTCCAATCACGCAAAAAATGTTAACTTATCTTATCATTTAGTCAATCATTTTTTGGGAGCGGATTTGTGCAGGAATAACCAATTAGACAAATTGAACCAATCAAACCAATAAAACTGGTTGTCGAACCTTCGAACTTCTGAATATTGCGCCTGTTTTCTATTAAAAAATTTAAAAAAAAATTAAAGATTTTAATAGTTCTAACGCAATCCATTTGGACTGATCGGCAGCCCAGGCTTTCTGCAATTAAGCCCTCATTTTCTCTTCTAAAATGCCGATATTGGTATCAGTCGTCTTGTTTTCTGGTATCAGTGGCCGGGCATATTCCTAAAATAACTGAAATCACTCATAAAAATATGCGACATGCATGTCAGAAAATGTCGCCTGAATAGGCAAATTTTGTCTTTTTTAAATAATTCGAGGCGATCGCATCCAGAAAAAACGCAATGATTACAGGGTATTTGAATTCTTATTGTCGTGGCACAAATTTTGCTACTTATTGAAATTAATATAAATACTGATGGAACAAGATTTCTGCCAGGCTATTTATTCCAAGAAAAAAGATCGCCTTAAAGGAGCGTATCTGTGATAGATCGTCATAATTATCAAACCACCAACAATAGATCTCGTAAGATAAACGCCATCGTTGTCCTGTCCCTGTTATTTATCCTGGGGCTCTGCTTTGGTACATCCCAGGCTCAGGCCGGTCCGGCCCCCATCCAAACTTTCTTTGTGCCCCTGCCCGAGCTGCAGGTGCAGGCCTCGCTGGAGGCGGTGGACACCGGAACCGATGATATCGGCGATGTCATGCGCAGCGTCGTGTCCATCGCGGCCACCGGCGATAACACCATTATCTACTATGACCACTGGGAGGACGGCTACGAGGCCGATCTGGCCAACCCGGTGCAGGCCAGCACTGAGATCTGGGGCGATAATGACTCGTTAAACGGCATTCCCCCCGGCTTTGGCAGCGACCTGATCAATGCAGGTGATGTCATCACGCTTGCCAGCGACGTACCGCTGCCGCGCAACCCTGCCCAGATCCGCTACGACGGCCGCGACAAGTTCGGCGTCACCCGGGCGGTGGCGGTCACCCGCGCCTCCTGGGCGCTGGATCCGGGCGTGGTGCTGGCCGGGGCGGTGGAGGTGTATCCCCTGCGCGATTACGGCCTGCAATTCGAGGTGCCGGTGGGCGAGGATCTGAGCTCCGATCAGATGTTTGAATATGTCTCCTTGTTTGTATTGGCATCCGAAGACGGCACCGACATTCAGATCGATGTCGACGGCGACGGCACCACCGATATTACCCAAACGCTGAACCAGGGCGAAAGCTTTCAGGTCGACGGCAACATCGACACGGGCGCTTCAGTGACCGCCTCCAGGCCCGTTCAGGCCCATATTTTCGCCGGCGATGTCGAGGCGCGCTTTGAATCGCGTTTTTACACGCTCTACCCGGTGGAAAACTGGAGCGACAGCTATTACAGCCCGGTGGGTACCGCCACAGACGGCGATGAGACCTATGTGTTCGTATACAACCCCAATGCCGGCCCCGTTACGGTTGATTATCAAACCCGCATCGGCAGCGGTTCTTTTGTGGTGGCCGCCGGCAGCACCTATCGCTATTTGATGCCCTCTGATTCCGGCGCCCATTTTTACACCGGCGACGGCAGTCCCTTTTTTGCAATTGCCACCGTGGGGGCGGATCCGGGTGCCAACCTGGTGCACGACTGGGGTTTCAGTTTGCTGCCTGAGAGCTATCTGACGCCCATGGCCGTGGTGGGCTGGGGTCCGGGCAGTGCTGATCTGTCTGAAAACGGCAGTCCGGTCTGGGTCACGGCTGCTGCGGCCACCACGGTATATGTGGACTATGACGGCGATCCGGCCACCGGGCCGTTGACCGATGCCAATGGCGACCATTACGATGTGGCCCTCAATTTAGCCCTGCTGGAATCGGCGCGGGTCTATGACAACAGCGACAATGATCAGACCGGCATGAAGCTCTATACCCTGGACGGCACCCTGATCACCGCCGCCTGGGGCCAGGATCCGGCCACCTCCGGCGGCGGCTCGCCCTATCTGGATCTGGGCACCACGGTTTTACCCTTTCCGATTGCATCGGTGGAAAAAACCGCCGCCCTGGTGGTGGATGAAAACAGCAATGGTCTGGTCGATTGGGGCGACACCATCGAATACACCATTCGGGTCAACAACGACGGGGTTGTCGTACTGGGCGGCGTGGTGGCCCTCGACCCCCTGCCGGCCGGCGTGACCTATGTGCCCGGCTCTACCACCCTGAACGGCGCCCCGGTAGCCGATGAGAGCGTGCCGCCGGCTACCACCGAATACCCCCTGGACGAGGGCGGGCTGGCGATGCCGGTGATTCCGCCGGATGACTTTTCGACCATCACCTTCCGCGTCACCGTGGACATCGGCACGACCAGTATCCTCAACACCGTCACCATCAACACTGACCAGGAGGTGCTGACCACCGATGATACAGTGGATGTCAACACCCCCGATGTGACCGCCTGCAGTCTGGAATTTACCGATGACGGCGGTGTTTCACAGGCCACCTACCTGGAAAACGCCGACATCTACATGACCGTGGACGACAACGACAAAAACACCGACGCCGGCTCGGCCCAAAGCTTTACGGTGGTAGTGGTAAACGCCGATACCGGCGATACCGAGACCATTACCCTGGTTGAAACCGGCGATGACACCGGTATTTTCCGCAACTCCGCGGCACTGCCATCTTCGACTACCGGCGGCCTGTCGGATGAGGACGGCACCCTGAATGCAATGGCCGGCAACACCATACAGGTGGCCTATGCCGATCCGATATTCGGGGATACCTGCAGTGATACGGCCGGCATCAGCATTCCCACCGAAATCAAGCCGCTGTATCTGAGCGAGCCGGGCCAGAGCATGGACCGCGTGGACCCTGTGGCCACCGGTGATAGCAGCACCGCCACCAGTGCAACGCTGTCTTTTACTCTCAGCGGGCCAACGGGCGTGGCCGTATGGAGGGATAGTGGCCAGACCACACCACAGTACAACATGTGGGACGGAACAGCTTTTGGCACCGAGGACAACTCCGTCGACCTTGGGCAGTGGCGGATCATAGCCGGTGCCGAATCACCCACCTCAGGGCAGCTGGGTGAGGCCATCGTCGTTGGAGTCGACACCAGCGGCGCAATCAACGGCGAGATGTGGGATGGTAGCAGTTGGTCAGCCTTGTCCATCAACCAATTGAATGCAACATCCGTCAGCGAAGACTACTGGTGGGGAATGGATGTGGCCTACGAGCAGGACAGCGGTGAGGCGGTGGTGGTCTGGAACAACAACACCGCCGGCGAACTATTGCAGTACAGCGTTTGGAACGGCTCGCTCTGGTCCGCAAAGACCACCATCGCCGCTTACACCGGTGGCGAGCCCCAAACAATGCACATGGCTGCCAAGCCCGGAGCGGATGAAATGGTGCTGATGGTCAACGACATCAATGCCGACGATTACGCTCTGGTTTGGAATGGCACGACGTGGGGCAACGCCCTGTCGTTGGACACCTCGGGAACCGCTGAAGATGATCAATCGGCCTTCTATGTGGCATATGAGCAGCAGAGTGGACGTGCCATGGTCGTATACGGCAAAGACGGCGATGCAAATGGCTACTACAGAATTTGGAACGGCTCCAGCTGGGAGCCCGGCGAGGGAACCATCACCGCACCTGCAGGTGTGACCTCACAGATCGCCTGGATCAGACTGGCATCGGATCCCAACAGCAACCGCATCGTTTTAGGTGTGCTGACAACCGGCGGCACGGCCGCAGATGTCTGGCTGAATGTCTGGGACGGCTCATCCTGGGGGAGCGCCTTACAGGCAGAAACCACAGCCACCGGTTCGATTTTCCCGGGGGTTGCAGTGGCCTTTGAGAGCAACTCGGGCGAGGCCCTGGCTGCCTATGGCGAAAACGGCCAGTCCCTGGTGCGGTACCGCACCTGGAGCAGTGGCAGCGGCTGGTCGCTTGAGCAGACCGACGGACCGGACGTGGGAGCAGGGGACACTCCAAATACATTGCTCCTCGAAAGCGATCCCCTATCCAATGACATTATGCTAGCGGTTCAGGACGACAGTGGTTCAGATCTTAACTACGTGCTCTGGAACGGCGCCTCCTGGGGCACGCCCAGCGAACAGGAGCAGGATACGGGCGAAACTAAGAATCAACCCTTTATTTTTTTTTACGACCAGCCTATTATAACCGCCGAATCTTCTACTACATTTACCCAATCGCCGGTGATGTGCAAGGATTTTGTTATGCCCGTCGGCGGGCAGGTCACGGTGACCAACTATATCAGCGTGTCTAATCCTGGTTCGGTGACCAGCAGCATTGCCGCCAGCAGCGACGATGCTGAAGAGGAAGGTTCGGATGCGGACACCCCCGGGTACATGTACATGGACAGCTCAGACCTCGAGCTGGTAGAGGATTTCCAGGCGCCGGACAGCGGCACCCAGAAGGTTGGTATGCGCTTTAACAATATCAGCGTGCCGCCGGGAGCCACCATTACCAATGCCTACATCACCTTCCGGGCGGATTCGCCGGAAGCGCCCAACACCAACAGTGACCCCACCAGCCTGACCATCGAGGGCCAGGCGGCCGACAATCCGGGCACCTTCACCACCACGGGTTTTGACATCACCAACCGCCCGCGCACGGCAGCCTCGGTCGCCTGGAGCCCGGCGGCCTGGGCGACGGGCAATGACTACGACACACCGAATCTTTCAGCCATCGTACAGGAGCTGGTCAACCGCGGCGGCTGGGCCAGCGGTAACAGCATGGTTTTTATTGTCACCGGAAGCGGTTCACGCGCGGCAGAGTCCTGGGATAATGCCGGGACCAATCCGCCGCAGTTGACCATTGAATATTCAACCAACACCCTGCCGGCCAATCCGGACATCGCGGCCACCATCAAACACAACGGCACCACCATCGAGACCCTGACCAATCCGGCAGTCACGGACCTGGGCTCCGGCATTTACCGACTGGATTGGATTGATGTGATTTCCAGCGCCACCACCGTTTTGGCCGGCGAGCAGGTCGAGCTGGAGATCACCACCACCGAGCCGGGCGTCAGTTTCGAGATTTTATATGACAGCAGCACCTACCCGTCCAAAATCCTGCTGCCCACCACTACGGTGATCGTCATCCACGTGGATATGCTGGGGGCCTATGACGCTCCCTATCCGGACGGCAGCCCGGTCACCGACGCCCAAAACGGCGCCACCCTGTATATACGGGCAACGGTCAGCGATCCCTTCGGCACCGATGACATCACCGATCTGGATCTTTCCATCAGCGACCCCTGCGGCGGCGGGCCCATCAACGTTACCTTAGACGACAGCGATGTGGTCGCCACCGTGGGATGCAGCAAGACCTATGAGTACGTCTGGAACACGACCATGTGCCAGGGCAACTATGATATCGTTACCGTTGCCAACGAAGGCACCGAGGGCATCACCGACAGCGCCGCCATGCGGGTGACCTTAAGC
>JASFJF010000038.1:0-16059 GCA_050122255.1 Desulfobacterales bacterium | reverse complement strand
GTCTCAGATAAAGATGGGCGGATTGGATGATATGGCGCAAAAAAAGCAGTCCATCACCGGAACCATCCAGAGCCACAAGCGGTTCAAATGCCTGAATTTCGGGCTGAAGTCGCTTCAGGTCCCCGCGGCGGATATAGGGCGGATTGGAAATGATCATATCAAACAGATCCGTCCGAACAGCAAAAGAAGCAAACCAATCTGCGACCAGAAAGTGAATGTCGGCCGCCAGACCATGGACAATGGCGTTACGCCGGGCAATTTGAATGGCCGCCGCGGATATATCCGATCCCCAGTATGCGTGTTGCGAATTCTCAGAAGCCAGTGCGATCAGGATCGCCCCGCTGCCTGTGCCCAAATCAAGGACGCGTTGCCGCCCGGAATCGGAGTCGGCTGCAAGGTAGTCCAGTGCTTTTTCGACCAGGCACTCGGTTTCTGGCCGTGGTATCAGAACATCGCGGGTGACCGCCAGATCCAGCGACCAGAATTCCTTGCACCCCAGAATATAGGCCACCGGTTCGCGTTTTATTCGCCGCTTGATGATGGCTTTAAAGCGGGTGAGCTCCTTTGCATTCAGGGGTTGATCGTAATGCAGGTATAAATCGATACGTTGGGCAGCCAATGCATGTGCCAGCAGGATTTCGGCAGTGGCTCTCGGGCTGTCGATTTCGTGGCGCCTAAAGTAGGTTGTGGCCCATTGAAGCACCTTCAGTATGGTCCATTCAGGATGCCGGGGGTTGATTTGATTGTGCATTTTGCAGGGCCTGTGCCTGAAAATAAGTCGTCAATTCACCAATGAGCTCATTAATTTCCCCTTGCAGAATGTTCTCCAGTTTATAAAGGGTCAGACCGATGCGGTGATCGGTCACCCGGCCCTGGGGAAAATTGTAGGTCCGAATACGGCCACTGCGATCGCCGCTGCCGACCTGGCTTTTGCGCGTTTCGGAACGTTTGGCATTCTGTTCCTGTGTAATTTGATCGAGTAATCGCGACCGCAATACTTTAAGCGCCTTGTTTTTGTTTTTTAATTGGGATTTTTCATCCTGACAGGTTACCACCAATCCGGTCGGCAAATGGGTTATGCGGACAGCTGAATCGGTGGTGTTCACGCTCTGACCACCCGGGCCGGTGGACCGATAAACGTCAATTTTTAGCTCGGATGGCTCTATTTTGACGTCCACCTCTTCAGCCTCGGGTAGAACCGCAACCGTAACCGCCGAAGTGTGAATACGCCCCTGGGCTTCAGTGGCCGGTACGCGTTGCACGCGGTGAATGCCGCTTTCATATTTGAGATCACTGTAAGCGCCTGTTCCCTGAACCAGCGCGATAATTTCTTTGATGCCGCCAACACCGGTCTGGTGTTGCGACATGATTTCTACTTTCCAGTTATGGGCTTCAGCGTAGCGCGTGTACATTCTAAACAGATCACCGGCGAACAGGGCCGCTTCTTCGCCACCGGTTCCCGCTCTGATTTCAATGATCACGTTTTTCTCATCATTGGGATCTTTGGGTAACAACAGCCGTTTGAGATCCGTCTCCAGTTGATCGCGATCTTGATTCAGGTTCGCAAGCTCGTCACGGGCCAGGCTTTTGATTTCTGGATCCGGGTCCTGCAGCAGTTCCGTACTGTCATCTATCCCCTGCAGCGTTTTTTTATATTCATTAAAAACCGTTACAATTTTATTCAATTCAGCGTGCTCTCGCATCAGTGCCTGGTACACCTGACGATCCTGCACAATATCCGGTTCGCTCAGGCGCTTTTCGACAGCTAAGAATCTTTCTTCAACTCCTTTTAATTGATCAAGCATTTTAACGGCATCCTCAAAGTATGATATCGGTTCTAATGATTTTGACCGCGAGTGCCAAAAATAACAGCCCGCACAGTCGAATCCAAGCTGCCAGAGTCCTTTTAACGGCCGGCAAGCGTATGTGGCTTCGCAAGTCTTAACGGGCATCTGTATTCAGCGGGTGAATTTTACGGGAAACGGGCGCTAAAAGAGCCTGTCGTTTTGCCAGCAGGCCAAGCGCGTGCTATCCGGCGCTTCAGCCGGTGCATGGGTAGCACTGAAGCGCCTGTGAGCTTAGCAGCATGATGGGTGGCGGGGGCCGCTAATTGGGTTTTTCTTTTTTCTGTTGAAACTTTTCGTATTTTTTACGGAACCGCTCGATGCGGCCGGCGGTATCGACCAGCTTTTGCTTTCCGGTAAAAAACGGATGGCACTTTGAGCAAATCTCCACCCGGATATCCGCTTTGGTGGACCCGACCTCCAAAACATTACCGCAGGCACACTGAATGGTGGTTTGATGATACTCTGGATGAATGTCTGTTTTCATTTTATCTCAACCCCTAAAAAATTATCATAAATTTTTTTGTATAACTGAAAGGGGGGCGTTTGGCAACCCTTAATGACAATTACGCATTCATTGAATCTAAAAATTCTTTATTGGTTTTCGTCCCCTGCATTTTATCGAGCAAAAATTCCATACTGTCCACAGTATTCAGTGATGTCAACAGCTTGCGTAATATCCATACTCGATTTAAAATTTCTTCTGCTAACAACAATTCTTCTTTGCGCGTACCGGACCGCTTGATGTCGAATGAGGGAAACACGCGTTTATCCGCCAAACGGCGATCCAGTTGAATTTCGGCATTGCCGGTACCTTTGAATTCCTCAAAGATAACCTCATCCATCCGACTGCCTGTATCCACCAAGGCGGTCGCAATAATCGTTAAACTGCCCCCCTCTTCAATGTTGCGGGCAGCACCGAAAAATCGCTTGGGTCGCTGCAGTGCATTGGAATCTACACCGCCGGATAAAATTTTTCCGCTGGGCGGTACGACCGAATTATAAGCTCGGGCCAGCCGCGTGATACTGTCGAGCAGAATAACCACGTCTTTTTTGTGTTCAACCAGCCGTTTGGCCTTGTCAATGACCATCTCTGCTACCTGAACGTGCCGTTCGGCAGGCTCGTCAAAGGTGGAACTAATGACCTCGGCAGCCACGGTGCGTTCCATATCGGTGACTTCTTCGGGCCGCTCATCAATCAGCAACACAAACGGCACGACATCTTTGTGGCTGGTGATGATGGCATTGGCAATGCTTTGCAACAGCATGGTTTTACCCGATCTTGGCGGGGAAACAATCAGGCCGCGCTGACCGAAGCCGATAGGGATCATCATATCCATAATACGAGTGGAATAGTTCTCAGCGTCCGTTTCAAGATTGACCTTGCGATCTGGATAAAGCGGTTTGAGGTTATCAAACAATATTTTGTCGCGGGCGACTTCCGGATCTTCAAAATTGACAGCTTCGACTTTCAGCAAGGCGAAATAGCGTTCCGACTCCTTGGGCTGGCGAATCTGACCGGATATGGTGTCGCCGGTTCGCAGGTTAAAACGACGAATCTGTGAGGGCGAAACGTAAATATCATCTGGCCCCGGCAGATAGTTGGAATCCGGTGATCTGAGAAAGCCAAATCCATCGGGTAGTATCTCCAGCGTGCCTTCACCAAAAATAAATCCGTTTTTTTCAATCTGGTGCTGCAACAATGCAAACATCAACTCCTGTTTGCGCATGCCGGCCGCGCCATCGATTTTAAAACGTTTCGCCATTTGAGTCAGTTCGCTGATGTTCTTCTCTTTAAGTTCTACGATGTTCATCTAAATATGTCCCCTTTGTTTTATGATTCCGGTAGGCTTGTCTACCACTGGCCGAACACGATTTTGTTTGCAGCTATGCTTTGCGGTTGACAATCGGTTCAACGCAAAGATATTCAATGCTTTATCATTAAACGCTATGTGAAGCGTGAGCACTATCATTAAGCACAAGGCGGGTTACCTTGAAAGAAACCGGTTAGGTGGTGCTGACACTTGGCGATATCGTGCATTTGATTAAAATATAGGCGTCCCTACACAGCAGGTAAATGGATTGGATCCATATCGATTATTAAGGAGGATTTAGAGTGTACAGTGACTTTAAACTAGAAGATTCTAATTAGACATCCTCACTCTCTGGCGGGTTATGCCATTGATTAGCTACTTAAAAATTTATATCATAATCGCAATCATGTCAAGCAGTTTGTCCGATTTTTGAATGCATTAGGATGACCCGTGCAAAGATGGTTTTTATAAACTATGATTCGCATCAATCCGACAATATTTCCGAAAGCAAAAGGCGCATTTCTCGTCGGCGGTTCAATCAGAGATATGCTGTGCGATCGCACTCCGGTCGACTACGATGTGGCCGTGCTCGGCGACCCGATTGAATTCGCTCGCCTGGTTGCAACCCGGACCAGAGGCCGCCTGGTTGAAATCGGCAAACCCGGGCAGAAGGTTATCCGCGTGGTGAGCGGCAGCGCCAGCGTTGATGTAACCCAAGCCAAAGATGCATCGATTCAAAAGGATCTGATGGCAAGGGATTTTACGATCAACGCCATGGCATATGATTTGTCGACTCAGCAAATTGTAGATCCAATGAACGGCCGGCGCGACCTCAACAAAGGCACCATTCGCATGGTTTCAGAGGATATTTTTAAACAAGATCCGGTCCGACTGCTGCGAGCCTATCGCCTTGCAGCACAGTTTGCGTTTGAGATTGAATCAAAGACCAAAGCAGCCATTTTAGAAAACGCTAAACTCGTCCGCCAGTCAGCCGGCGAGCGCGTTCGCGATGAATTATTTAAAATGCTTCAAAGCGCAGGCGCCCACCCGTATCTTTGCCAGATGGCCGATAATGATCTGCTGTTTGCCATATTGCCCGAACTGGCGGATTTAAAAACATGCCGCCAGAATGAGCATCATCAATTTAACGCATGGGAACATACCCTGCAGGCCGTTTACCGTCTGGAAAGATTGCTGAATCCAGACAGGCCTTCAGGCAAAGGTGCCAGCACACAACTTGCCCGCGGCATCGCTGAAGCACACTTTTCGTTGCTTAAGTTTTCCGTATTGATGCATGATATCGGCAAACCATATGAGCAGGAGACTGACCGCAACGGTAGGCTTCATTTTTACGGCCATGAGCGCCGTAGCGCCCGGATGGCCCAATACATCTGCCGGCGACTGAAGTGCTCCAATCAGGTTACTGACACCGTTCAATTTCTGGTTCGACATCACATTCGCCCGCTTCACCTTTATACGGCACTCCGGCAGCAAGGAGCGACGCCACCGAGCCCTTCGGCCGTAAGCTACATCCGGCCTGAGTCATTCGACCCTGAGCTTATGACCGAGGGGCTCATGTCGAAGGCAGGGCCGAACGGCTCGTCGAAGTCCACATCCCGCGCGATCACCCGATTTTTTATAAAATGTGGTGCCTATCTTCCTGAGCTTCTGATGTTGGCCGCTGCAGATGCTCTGGGCAAAACCGAAAAACCCAGCCGCCGGAGCTCCGCATTCATGGCTTTTTTGGCCCAATTGAGGCAGGATTTCGACACCGAATTCAAACCCAGAACGTCCCGACCGCAGCTGCTCGGCGGCCAGGACCTGATCGCAGAGTTTGGGCTCAAGCCGTCCCCATTATTTAAGAAGATCCTGGATCGCGTTGAAGAAGAGCGGCTGTCGAGGCGCGATATGACGCGGCAGGACGCCGTTCTATTGGTCAGAGAGATGATTCAAAATCAAGGGGCAACCGAAGAATAACGATTTTCAATTGCTGTTTTACGGATTGCAGTGTTCAGGTGTCAATTTTCAGGTGCAACGGTTCAGCGTTCAAGGGTTCAGAGGTTATGTCCTCCGCCAATCGGCCGCTTGCTTCTGGTCACTGGTTGCTCGATACTTGCAAGCAACGCCTTGCTGTTGTCTCTCTGATTTTGGTTCATCTTTGCCTGCAACGCGCAACGCGTAACCCGCAGCACTAAAACCCTTAAACCTCTGAACCCAGAACCCAACCTATTGAAGCTTATCCAGGGTAGCAAAAATCTGGTCCCGTATTTCTTCAACCTTGCCCACGCCCTCGATTCGAAAATATTGAGGGGCAGCTGACTCACCTGATTTTTGCCAATTTTTATAATAATCAATTAACGGCTCTGTCTGCGCATGGTAAACGTCCAGTCTTTTTTTCACTGTTTCTTCCTTGTCGTCATCACGCTGTATCAGGGGCTCGCCGGTTTCATCGTCTTTATCCGGTTCGCGCGGTGGATTGAACACGACGTGATAGGTCCGACCGCTGGATAGGTGAACGCGCCGACCGCTCATGCGCTTGATGATTTCTTCATCCGGCACATCGATATCCACCACCGCTTCGATCGGCACGCCGGCTTCTTTCATAGCATCCGCCTGGGGGATGGTTCGCGGAAATCCGTCAAATAAAAATCCATTTTTGCAATCAGGCTGAGTAATGCGTTCTTTCACCAAACCGATGATGACATCATCCGGTACGAGCTTGCCGGCATCCATGTATTCTTTGGCCTTTAGGCCCATCTGGCTGCCTTCTTTTACCGCAGCCCGCAGCATATCACCGGTTGAAATCTGGGGAATTTGATATTGGTTTTTGATAAAGTTCGCCTGAGTGCCCTTCCCGGCCCCGGGTCCGCCCAATAAGATCAATCGCATGTGCTTTCCTCCTTCCATTCGGTTGTAATTGGTTTTTTGCCGGCAGAGTATGCCGAAGGCGGGGCTCGTGTCAAGACAATATTGGCGGGCATTTAAGCTAAAAGTTTGCATTCTGTGGAAAATGCTATAAAATTTTAGTTGAATATAGTTAATTTTCGCTTGCCAAAGAGAAATAGACAATATATAAGTAGTCGTTTAATCCAAAATATTGAAAACGGACGAATTCAAAACTTTACCGATAAAATCGAAACACAGAAGGGGGCGAGGAATTTGAAGGATATTGAAGTCAGGGTCATCGACAATGATGTTGAAAAGGCCATGCGAATCTTGAAAAAGAAGATTCAAAATGACGGCCTGTTCAAACGGCTTAAGCTCAAGAAGAATTATGAAAAGCCAAGTGAATACAGACGTCGCAAGATGCGCGAAGCTTTGAGAAGAGAAAGATTGGCCGCTGCCCGTGCTGCCAAATACCGCAGACGCTAAGACCCTACACGCATAAACGGGAAACCCGGCAGAAATCATTTCTGCCGGGTTTTTTTTATCGCCATGGTATCAAAAGACGCATACGATCGCTGCCTGAAGACCCTGTACGCTTTAAGACGATTCGGGATCATCCTCGGTCTGGAGACAATTCAAGACATACTGAAAGGCCTTGGAAACCCTCATCGAGCTTACGCCTGCATTCATGTGGCAGGAACCAATGGCAAAGGCTCAGTTGCGGCAGCGCTTTCTTCGATATTATTTGCAGCCGGATATAAAGTCGGCCTGTATACCTCACCACACCTGGTGCGCTTTAATGAACGCATCTGCATCAACGGCCGCCAGATATCAAACAATGATGTTGTTCGATACTATCGGGCCATCAAAAGCGTGCATCATGGAGCGCGCAGTCCCACGTTTTTCGAATTTGCCACCGCCATGGCCCTGTACGCCTTCAGCCAGCACCGGGTCGACTGGGCGGTCATTGAAACCGGCATGGGCGGGCGCTATGATGCCACCAATGTCGTACAGCCGGCCCTTTCCATCATCACCAATGTATCTTTGGAGCATCGGGATTATCTCGGCCATACGCTGGCAGAGATTGCCCGCGAAAAAGCCGGCATCATCAAGCCGGCAACACCAGTGGTCAGCGGTGTAAAACAAAAACAAGCTCGAATGGTGATCCAACGCGTTGCCCGCAAACAGTCTGCCCCTTTATTCACTCTGGGACAGGATTTTAAGGTCAGACAAAATCCAGCGGGCGGCTTTTCCTACAACGGCCTCGAAAATAACTGGCGGCAACTATGGACGCCCCTGCTGGGTCGCTACCAGATTCAAAATGCAGCTCTGGCCCTGGCTGCGTGCGAGGTTCTTATAAAAGATAGGGCCACCATACCAATAGAAAGCATCAAAAGGGGCTTGGCCAACACACGTTGGGCCGGAAGACTGGAAATTGTCTGTGAGCATCCGTTGGTCATACTGGATGGTGCCCACAATTTAATTGCCGCTCGTCACCTGGCCAAATACCTGGCCGAAAACCTGGCTGGACGACGCATAACGCTGGTCATCGGGATATTGGACGATAAACCCTATCGGTCAATGCTCAACAGTTTGCTTCCGAAATGCTCGCGAGCCATGATCACCCGCGCCCAAACCGGTCGGGCTCTCGAGCCGGAAAAGCTTTATCCAATCGCTAAAAAATTTATTGCGGATGTCAGGATCATACCCAATGTGGTAGCAGCGGCCAAATATGCCATCGAGACAGCTGATGCCAACGAGGTGATCTGCATTGCCGGCTCACTGTATGTGGTTGGAGAAGCCAAAGAAGCCATCGAAAAAGGCCTCCTTGAATCCCTCAAGAGGTGACATGAAGCTATCTCAGAAATGCATCTAACGCCCAATGGCTGTGTTAAAAACCGATTCAAAATGCTCGAATACTAGCGTGTATGCTCCACTTTTGAATCGGTTTTCGCCTTGCTCTTGGACGCGATCTACTATTTTTGAGATAGCTTCACTCAAATGGAAGTCATCTTTTTGAGCTTGACTCCTGAGAGTGGATCATCTAAGTAAAAAGCTGGATTTTGCACAAGTCGGAGGTTCCATCTGCTGCATTATTACGGACGAAGCATAGTTCACTATTATTTCGCCCTTAAATGCGTTGCATATGAAGGCCGCCGGCTCGTGTAAAATTCAAGTCATAAATCTTGAGGGCTTTAAGAAGCGTTTAATTTTGTTCAAGTTCAAGGAAGACGAAAATTTTATACCGGAGGCATACTTGAAGTATGTCGAGGATTAAAATTTTGGTCTGACGCAGAAATTGTGCAAAAGGAAATGCTTATCAGAGCCCGCAACTAGCGCCCGTAGCTCAGAGGATAGAGCGTCAGCCTCCGGAGCTGAAAGCCGCTGGTTCGAATCCAGCCGGGCGTACCAGCAATGAAAGGGGCTATCTGAACTTCAGATAGCCTTTTTGTGTTGGATCATGTCGTCAAAAATGAAAAAAGCCCATTTGCACAGGGGCCAAGAGCTGTATTTACAACTATATAAAAATATAATTTTAAATTATTATATAATTATTTATAGTTTTTTATTTATAATTATTACATTATATAAATATATAATTATTTATATCTATTTTAATTTAAAATCTATATATTACATCACGTTGTAAAACTGCTTGTACCATTCAACAAAGCGCGCTATGCCAACTTCAATGGGCGTTGCTGGCTTAAATCCGACATCCTGCGCAAGATCGTCTACATCGGCGTATGTTGCCACAACATCGCCCGGCTGTAGGTCCATTAACTGCTTGGTGGCCTGCCTGCCCAGAGCGGTTTCGATGACTTCGATGAATTTGACAAGCGCCACCGGATTATTGTTGCCGATATTGTAAATTTTATAGGGTGCATAAGATGTGCCTGGATCCGGCGTGTCCCCGCTCCAGTCCGGATTGACCGCCGGAAGCAGACCCATTACCCGAACCACCCCTTCGATGATGTCGTCGATATAGGTAAAATCACGCTGCATCTTCCCGTGGTTGAACACCTGAATTGGTTTATTGTCCAGTATTGCCCGGGTAAACAAGAAAAGGGCCATATCCGGTCGGCCCCAGGGGCCGTAAACCGTAAAAAACCGCAGTCCGGTACAGGGCAGTTGATACAGATGGCTGTACGTATGGGCCATGAGTTCATTGGCCTTTTTGGTGGCCGCATACAACGAGACCGGATGATCGACATTGTGATGCACAGAAAAGGGCATGGCGGTGTTGGCGCCGTAAACCGAGCTGGAAGATGCGAAAACCAGATGCTGAATAGCGTGGTGCCGGCAACACTCAAGCAGATTGACAAATCCCACCAGGTTTGAATCCACATAGGCATACGGGTTCTCAAGTGAATAGCGAACCCCGGCCTGGGCGGCCAAATTCACCACCACATCAAACTTGCTGTGGGCAAAAAGGTCTTGCAGCTGCTGGCGCTCGGCCAGATCCATTTGCGCAAACGTAAAATTCGGATCTTTTTGCAGTCGTTCAAGCCGGGCCTCTTTGAGCGCAACATCATAATAGGAATTTAGATTGTCGAGGCCCACAACGCTGCAGCCATCACTCAACAGCCGTTCGGCCAGATGATAACCGATAAAGCCGGCAGCGCCGGTGACGAGTACGGTGTGGTACTTTAGTTCCATTTATAGCTCCATTTCAATTGTGCTACCTATTTTGATTGTTGACAGCGGTACCACTCAAAGGTTGATTCCAGTCCGGTCTCGAAGGCAACCTCGCAATGAAAATCCAGCAGCGCTTTGGCCTGCTCGATTCCGGCCAGGGATTCGTTGATGTCTCCCGGCCTTTTGTGCTCATACGCTGGACTGAGATTGCGGCCGGAAATGACACAAATCGCCTGCCACAAGTCGTTGATCCGAACCGCACGCCCCGAGCCAATATTGATAACCCGCCCGCAGGCGCTCTGGGCGTTCGCGGCCAGTATATTGGCCTTGACCACATCCTGGACATAAATAAAATCCCTGCTCTGTTGCCCATCGCCATATATACTCGCTGCTTCATTCAACAGCGCTTTGGTCATAAAAATGGAAATCACACCCGAGTAAGGTGAAGAGGGGTCCTGCCGGGGACCGTAAACATTAAAATAGCGCAACACCACCGTCTCGAGGCCGTAGATATCATAAAATACCCGGGCATTATATTCAGCCGCCAGTTTTTGAACCGCATACGGACTCATGGGTTTCGGAGACATGTCTTCGCGTTTGGGCAGTCGTGGGTCATCTCCGTATATAGCGCAGGAGCTTGAAAATACTACCCGTTTGACTTTTTGGCGGCGCGCGGTCTCAAAAACCAGCAGGGATCCCGTATCATTAACAGCAGCCGCTTCCACCGGATTTTCAATGGTCAGAGGAACCGATACAACAGCTGCCAGATGAAAGATGACGTCACATTTTTCAGCAGCCGCCAGCAATGCATTGGAATCCCGAATATCTTCCTGATAAAATTCAAATTTACCATCCAGATGTTTCAAATTATCGCGGTTGCCTGAAGACAGATTATCCATAACCGTCACCCGGCAGCCGGCCGTGATCAGCGCTTCCACTAAGTGGGAGCCGATAAAACCGGCACCGCCGGTTACCAGCGCTTTTTTAAAAGTCATTTTCATACGCACTTTCCGGAATCAGTCTATGGTCATTCGCGTCATTCATAACCGACTCGTACGATTTCTGGGATTCAATTAGGGGATTCCGATTTAACCATGCACCTTTTTCATCGGGTATGTTTATTCTACACCGTAAAACCAAGTCCGACAACAACCAAATTGATGCTCGTTATCGTATAAATCATGGCGACACTGACAATCGTTTTGCAGACTTGACTTTCAAAAGGATTGGTTCTAGAATTTACCTGCTGTGTATGTGCGACCTGAAAAAAAATTATTATTTATCGAATGACAACAGGTTAAGCAAGTCAGCGCGATAAACCTAAAAAGGCAACGGTTAGAGTGTCCCGACAATCTACAATACAGCTCAAATTATTCGCCAACCTGCAGGCATATACGCCGCCTGCCGCCGACCACTATCCCATCGAAACCGGCATCACGGTGGGCGATATGCTGGCACAGCTGGATATACCGCAAACTAAGATCAAAATTATCTACATCGATGGTGTCAGTGCAGAACTGACGACTATTTTGCGCGGCGGTGAAAGGGTCGGCATCTTTCCGCCCGTTGGAGGAGGATAAGCCTTGAAGGCAGATGCCATTGATAGCATAATCAAGAGCGCCCAGCCCAAAGAATTTCCAGACAAGACCTCGTACAACAGTATTTCCATCAGTCAAACTGATCAGTTATCAAATGCGATAGGTGTCAGTAGCCGTCAAATCGAAATTGCGGCTCTCGAACACGGCGTCGTGCCCGAACGCTATGCACGCAATATGAAGTCTTTCAGCCCACAGGACCAGATTGCCCTTTTAAACGCACAGGTCAGCATCGTTGGACTTGGAGGACTCGGCGGCGCCGTGGTGGAGATCCTGGCACGCATCGGCATCGGTACGCTGAACGTCATCGATGGGGATGCGTTCGAAGAGAGCAATTTGAACCGTCAATTTCTAAGCACGCCCGCACGAATGTCCAAATCGAAGGCCACAGCTGCTGCTGAACGGATCAAAACCCTGAATTCAGCAGTGGCGGTAAACGTGCACCCCCGGTTTTTAGACGCCGAAAATGGCGTCGGCCTATTGCAGCATTCGAACGTCTGTGTCGATTGTCTGGATAATGTAAAGACTCGCTTTATCTTAGAGCGGCTATGCAAGCAGATCAATTCACCACTGGTGTCGGCTGCAGTAGCCGGCGCGTCCGGACATGTGACCACCATTTTTCCGGAGGATACGGGTTTGAAACTCATTTACGGGGCAGAAGAAAAAGTGCCACCCAAAGGGGCTGAAACAGCACTCGGCACGGTACCGTATGCCGTCACCTTTCTGGCAGCCCTTGAATGTGCAGAGGTCATTAAAATCGTTCAAAACAAGCCCGGGCTGCTGCGCAACAAGCTGCTGTTAGCGGACCTGGATGATGCTGTTATCGATACCGTTACTTTAGGCTAACCCAATTTCTGATATAAGGAGAACTTATTTATGACACCGTTCGGCTGCCGTATGGAAACGATGGTGTTTGTCCTTTTTGTGGCCCTGGCAACCTATAATTGCACATCAAAAAATTATCTGGTGGTCCAATATCAACTCCCGTCGGAAACACTGACCGCCAAAAAGGCCCAGGTGTCTTTGATTATAAAGGATCAGAGGGTGGAGCAGGCCATGGTCACCAAAAGTGCCAAAATGGCACTCAAGGATTTCGAAGGCAATTTTGCGCTGATCGTTGCCGGTGACAATAAAAATGAACGCCTGATGGGTGCATTTAGCTTGAGTTCGATGATGAGGACTGTTTTTAAGCAACGCTTTGAGAACGCCGGCATCCAAGTGGCGCCCGAGATTGAAAGCCAGCCAACTGTCGTAGAAATCATTTTAAAAAACTTTAAACTGGACCTGGTCAAGCGAAAATGGGTGGTTCAGATAAGCTACCAGGCCAATCTTCTCGAGCAAAATCGCTTTGCAGGCGGCCAGACGATTACCGGTAATGCGGAACGGTTACGTGTTGTTGGAAGCAAAGATGCGGAAAAGGTTATCGGAGAGCTGATTACAGATGCCGTCAACCGGCTGAATGTAGATGAGCTGTTTCAATCCAGCAACAGCTAAACATTTTTTTATAGCGATTATTTGAAGATCCCGCAACATCGATTAAACATTCAGCGTCACCGCACGTCTTTTTGTTGATGCTTGATTTACACCAGGCTTAGCAACTTATCGAGTTTCTGCCGGCGATAACCCGTGTTTAGAATCGCGTTCTGCAAATCCTTTTCGGTCAGTTGCATTCGGGCTAACACGTCGCTATAAAATCGATACGCAAGTCCATCCACGCCTGTGCCGAGTCCCATCATCAAGCAAATAATGTCTGCCAGGTAAACCAGAGCCGTTTCCGGATTGTCCCTGGCGGCTTCATCGGCCATATGGTGGTGGCGCATCATATAAATGAGTTGATCACCGAAACGCCATTTTCGGCCGACCCGGGCAGCCAGTTCTTCATGATTGATGCCGATGACCTCTTTTTCAGCCTCGCTAAAGCTGTAGCTTTTTGAATGCACCAGGATATGGATCTTTTCATAGGAAAAGGCCACAAACCGGCCCATAATGATCTTGCCGATGTCTTTGAGAAGTGCCGCTGTAAAAACAAGATGTTTTTGGGTAGCAAATCCATGGTTTTCTGCCAGAATTTTGGCAGTATGTGCTGATGTGACAGCGTGATGCCAGAGCGCTCCCTCGCCGAGCCCATAACCATCGGGTTCATCTTTGAAGTTTACAGCTGTTGCGTTGAGCAAAACAAGCTCGATAATCTCATCCAGCCCCAGTAAAACGATGGCATCCCGCACTGAATTGACCTGTCTTGATAATCCGAAATGGGCTGAGTTGCATATTTTCAAAAGGCTGGCCGTAATCGAAGGATCGTGAACAATCAGATCGGCAATATCTTCCATGGAGCTGCTCTCATCTTCTGCCAGGGCCATGATCTCGGTTGCCACAGGCGGAATCGGCTTGAGGATATCAATTCTGCCGATAATGTCATCAACAAGAATCATACTGTCACCTCTGTTTGACCCGGGGTCTGGATAGTGGTATCCCCGGTGCGTATTTCCAAACGTAGCGATCTTTGGCAAATACCGCCGATGTCAGCATACTGAATAGTCAGATGCTCTGCTTTCAAAAGACAGGTGATCGCCTGATGATTTTTGTGGCCGATGTTAAATTCAGCGGTTTGATCGATTATCTGAGCCCCGCCGGCAAGCACCACTTTAAAATTTTCCCTTCGCGCGCCGAAATTGTAAAGCGCGTCGAAAAGCGCTGTCAGACCCGTATCGGCAAACATAAACGGTTGGATTTGTGCTTTTGACGATGACAGTATCGACGAATCAGGCAGCCCAAAATTTAACAATCCGCCAGACTTTGTGATCGGATCGTAAATGGCCACCGCGACACCCGATCCGATCGAAAAGGCCACCAGCGTTTCAGCTGGATTTTGGCTCATTTTGAGCTCGCCAAAATTAACTGCAGTCATAACCAGAACCGGTTGACAAGAAATATGGGCATTCATCATCGCGTGTTTCCTGCTGTTTTAAAATCATGGTGTGATTCCGAAAGCTTACAAGCAATATCGGCTGATGGCATCTGGAACTTAAATCGTTTATACTTATTTCAATGCAAGATTCAGGTAGAAACCTGCGCATGGGCGTTAGATGCATTTTTAAGATAGGTTCCAGAAGTGGTTTCAAACTTCCAGATCAGGCTCGAGGGCAAGGCGCCAGGACGATCGGGAAAGCGCAGCATACATGGGTATGTGAGCATTTGCCGGAGGCCTGCAACGCGGCCATTGGGCCTTAGATGGGATTTTGAAACCACTTCTGGTGAAATGGCAGTGATCCGGTGGGTTGAAGAATTTGGTATTTTGGTCTATGCTTACCCCTACATTGCAACCCTAGGAACTTCACATCCATTCTACAATAGGAAAAAAATATGAAGATTGCAAAACGTATTGAGAAGCTGGGAACCGAAACCGCCTTCGCGGTATCAGCCGAAGCCGTTGCATTTGCAGCCAAAGGCAACAAAGTGTACCCGTTTCATCTGGGCGATATGAACATCCAAACACCCGCCAACGTGATGGAAGCCGCCATCAAAGCCATGAAGGATGGCAAAACCGGCTATTGCCCGAATGCCGGCATACCGCAGTTGCGCGAAATTCTGGCGGCTGATGTGAGCGCTTCGCGCGGGATTCCGTATACATTGGAAAATGTCGCCATCCAACCCGGCGGCAAGCCCACGATCGGCAAGTTTATTTTGGCTCTGATGAATCCGGGTGACGAAGTGCTTTACCCCAATCCTGGATACCCGATTTATGAATCCCAGATCGAGTTCAACGGCGGCATTGCGGTTCCCTACAGTTATCTCGAGGGCCAGGATAATTTCGAAATTGACATTGACTTGCTGGCCCAAAAAATTACACCCAAAACCAAACTGCTGATTCTCAATGACCTGCAAAACCCCACCGGAGCCGAATGTTCGAGGGCGGAATTAGAGCAATTGGCCGCCCTGGTGCGCCAGCACAATCTTTATGTATTGTGTGACGAAGCCTATTTTGACATTCGCTATGCCGGCAGAAGCACTTCTTTTGCATCGATGCCCGATATGGCTGAGCGCAGCATCATTCTGTACACTTTCTCCAAAAAATTTGCCATGACCGGATGGCGCTTGGGTGCCACCGTCGGCCCCAAGGAAATAATCGATGTCATCGCCAAATTAAATGTCAATGACGAATCCTGCCCAAACCATTTTATTCAATACGGTGCCATTGAGGGACTCACCGGCGATCAAACTGAAGTGCAACAGATTCTCGACACCTTAAAAGAAAGACGGGATATTGCAGTGGACATCGTA
>JASFJF010000037.1:0-16237 GCA_050122255.1 Desulfobacterales bacterium | reverse complement strand
GATGCGTTTGGACAAAGAATCGGATAATCCGGATAATGATTCCGTCAAAAAATATATCCAAGGAATCGAGGAAAATGTCATGAGTGCGGCAAACCTGACCGAACAACTGCTGGGGTTTGCCCGCAAGGGAAAATATACGCTGCGACCGACGAGTCTCAATGATATCATCGAAAAAAGTACCCGTATGTTCATGCGCACTAAAAAAGAAATTACCCTGCATCAACGCTGTAGTGCCGCAATCTGGAATGTCGAGGTCGATCAGGGGCAAATCGAACAGGTTCTGATTAACCTGTATTTAAATGCCTGGCATGCCATGCCCGATGGCGGCGATATGTATATTCAAACGGAAAATGTCGTTCTCAGCGATGCCTACTGCGAACCCTTTGAAGTCAAGGGCGGCAATTATGTTAAGCTTTCAGTTACCGATAGCGGTATCGGTATGGATAAAGAAACCATGGAGAGAATATTCGAGCCTTTTTTTACAACCAAAGAAATTGGCAAGGGCACTGGCCTGGGACTGGCCTCCGCCTACGGCATTGTTAAAAATCATAACGGTATCATCAGGGTCTACAGCGAACAGGGTCATGGCACCACATTTGTGATCTATCTGCCCGCATCACAGGTCAAGGAATCAGAGGTCTCTGAAACAGATTTTACGCTGCTAAAAGGGAGCGAGTGCATTCTGCTGGTGGACGACGAAGAAGGGCCGATTGAAGTCGAAAAATTGATGCTTAAAGAACTGGGTTACTCGGTTATCACGGCAGAAAACGGCATGGAAGCGGTCGACATTTATGCCCAAAATACCGATAAAGTCGATCTGGTGGCCCTGGATATGATCATGCCGGAAATGAGCGGCAGAGCGACCTATAAAGAGCTAAAAAGAATAAATCCGGCTGTCAAAGTGTTGTTGGTCAGCGGCTATAGCACGAACAAACAAACCGAAGAGTTATTTGAATTGGGCTGCAAAGGATTTATTCAAAAACCTTTTGATATCATCGAACTTTCTCACAAGCTAAGAGAGGTTTTGGAAAGTTAATTGGGGGGATTCTCCGATGGGCTCAGGATAATCTCTATCCGGCGGTTCTGGCGCCGTCCTTGTACGGTCATGTTTGAATCCACCGGTCGAAAGTAACTGTATCCCCGAGCAGACAGGCGTTGGGGTTGCAGTCGCCCCTTTCTATGCAGGAATCTTGCTACCGACGCTGCCCTGGCAACCGATAGTTCCCAGTTACTTGGAAATCTTGCCTTCAACGATGGGCCTAGCGGCATATTATCCGTGTGACCTTCAACTAAAACGCATTGATCATTTTGCTGCCGGATGGATTCGGCAAACGCCATTAGCAACGCTTTGCCCTTTTTATTGATCTTTACGCTTCCCGAATCAAATAAGATCTTATCAACGAAAACCACCTTTAGGGTATCCTCCGTCTCAACCAGTTCGACTTGCTGGGCGGCAATCTCATCTTTGAGGCTGGTAGCTATAGTCTTCTTGGTGTCATCCAACAGCCCGATGACTTTATTTTGGAGTTTGATGACGGATTTGTTTTTTTCAAGAGCACTACTCAGCCGCTCCACCTCCCGGGTTAACTTTAAATTGATATTGTAAAGGGAAACGTTCTTGGATTTCAGATCTGCCCTGTTTTGGTGGCATGCCGTTTCGGCCTGCTGCAGTCGATCGAGTTCCGCATTCTGGCTTTGAATTCGCTGTTCAGCCTCATACAGTTGTAATTGAAAGTGCTTGAGCTCATTCTGCAGGAGCGCATTACGATTCTGCAGTTGTTGTTGATCAGCGACACAGGCCTCCTGCATGGATATCAGCAGTAAAAGCAGGCCGATTAACGATCGATTCCCCATTGGCATAATTCCCATGAGTGGCTTAGGCGATAAGTGTTTGATTCGTTGTTATATTTTTATATCAAAAATTTCACATTTTTCATAATCTTATTTTATTTTAGCTGCATTATCTGTTCAGACAAACGATTTATAGACCCAAAAGGCCACTCGCATCTTCTCCCAAAGGCAGCCACCAGTCGCTGATACGACACTTTTTTTCTTGATGTTTTAGCGCCGATGATTACGTTGCATTCATGAAAGTAAAAGCGAATTATATCAATTTAGAGATGGAAGGGGCATTATCCGCATGAAGGTTAAAAAGTATGTGTTTGATATATTTGAGCATGATGAGAACTTCAAATTCATCATGAAGCGGCTGCTCGAAGCATCGATAGAGGAGTCTTTTAATTCCATCGTCATCACCGAAGCCGGCAAAGGCTATCCGATCGTCTACGTTAACACCGCATTTTGCGAATTGACCGGTTACGGGCCGCATGAGGTCATGGGCAAATCGCCGTCTATGCTGCAGGGACCAAACACGGATAAAAATGTCATCAAACAGCTGAATGCCGACATCACTGCCGGCAGGCTGTTTCATGGCAAGGCCATTAACTATCGCCGGGATGGCTCTGAATTTATGATGGAATGGAAGATTGTGCCGATCCGTAATGACAAGGAGCAGATCACCCACTATCTGGCCATCCAGCGCGATGTTAGCGATCAATCGGCTTAGCCAACCTGAAGCTATGTAGGACCGATGCCATGCGAACCTCTATCACAATTTTGATGTTGCTGCCTGCAATAACAATAATGGCATGTACCACAAGACCACCGATTCATACCGTAGAATCGGTGAATATCGAACAATTCATGGGAGACTGGTATGTCATCGCCAGCATTCCGACATTTATTGAAAAAGATGCCTTTAATGCTCTTGAGTCCTATCGCCTGGCTGAAGATGGGACCATCGAAACGACCTTTTCTTTCAACAAAGGGTCGTTTGAGGGCCCGCGCAAGGTCTACCGGCCACGAGGATTCATCCGGGACAAACAATCCAATGCTGTCTGGGGGATGCAGTTTTTTTGGCCATTCAAAGCCGAATATCGAATTATCTATTTGACCGAAGACTATTCGCAAACGGTCATTGGACGAACCAAGAGGGATTATGTATGGATTATGGCCCGCAAGCCGTTAATACCTGAAGATGACTACCATCGCATTTTAGAGTTTCTGGAGAGGGAGGGCTACGAACTCGGAAAGCTTCGAAAAGTCCCGCAGCAAGCTAAATAAACTGTCATGGCCCGTTCGGCAGACTGCAAAGGCATTACCCGCAAATATTATCTTCACGACGCCAACAGTCTCATAAATCATCATATACATTGAATCCAACTTGTCATCAGCGGATTCGGTATTAGGTTTCACATAAAGTTTGTGCTAATGTGTTGTACTTTATAAATAGAGCATCTAAAAGCGCAACATCCATGGATGAAATCTAACCTCAAGGATAAAATAATGAAGGCGACTAAATCTTGGACGATACTGACATTCGTTTTGCTGTGTGTGACTCTCACAAATGTGCCCCGCGTTGAAACAGCAGAGATCGAAGGCGTCAATTTTGATGATCGCTACACGATAGCGGACACCACCCTAAAATTAAGAGGGACCGGACTTTTACGGGTGATGATTTTTGCAAAAATATATGTCGCTGCCCTATACCTGTCTGAAGATTATCCTTCTAAAGCGCCGCTCTCAGATGTGCCCAAGCGATTAGAAGTCGAATATCTGAGATCCATTGCCGGCAAAGATTTCGGTCCGGCCACCAACAAAAAGGTATCTGAGAACGTAGATCCGCAGACATTTCAACGACTGCAGCCGCGTCTACAATATCACAACTCTCTATACGAGGACGTTCAACCCGGTGATCGATATGCGTTGACGTACATACCTGGAAAAGGCACGGAGCTAACGCTAAACGGCGAGCCCAAGGGCACCATAGAGGGAGCCGATTTTGCGGCTGCCCTGTTTTCCATCTGGCTGGGCCCCAAACCAATCAGCGAATCTCTTAAAAAAGAGCTTTTGGATTTATCGTGAAATCGAGGCTTACCGAGCGCATCGCCTTTCGTCAAAAACTGGCCTATTCGGCTCCAGCCCTGGCGCTGGCTGTTGTTGGCATACCAGTTTACGTCTATATCCCCAAATTTTATACCGATGTTGTCGGGATCAATATCGCTGTCCTGGGTACGCTTTTATTCAGCGTGCGCATTTTTGATGCCGTTACCGATCCTGCCATTGGTTACATCTCGGATCGGACCCGAACCCGATTTGGAAGGCGCCGCCCCTATATCGGCATCGGATCGCTGTTTGTCGTCTTGAGCATGTTTTTATTGTTTAGTCCCCCGCAGGCTTCTGCCTATTTTGAAACCTGGTGGTTCGGCATCTGTATTTATGCATTGTTTTTATTCTGGACGGCCGTGACCGTCCCCTATGAATCGTTGGGGCCTGAAATCACCTTCGACTATCACGAACGCACCTCACTTTTTGGCATGCGCGATGGATTTCTTATCGCCGGCACCCTCATGGCTGCCAGTTCCCCGGCGCTGGTTGCATGGGCCTTTAACCTCCCAACGGATGCTCAGGGCGAACGCGCCAAATTTTTCTGGATCGCAGTGCTGTACGCTCCATTGTTGATTGGTTCCTGCTGGTGGTGCGTGATTGCGATCAAAGAAAAACAGGCGGCGAAGCAATTGCGTTCAACCGGCATCTGGGAAGGATTGGGCTATGTGGCCCGTAATCGGCCGTTTATCATTTTAATCATTGCATACACCATTGCCGCCATTGGTAGCAATCTGCCGGCAACCTTAATATTGTACTACGTTGAATACGTGTTGCAGTCTCAGCTGGCCGATACGTTTCTGCTGCTCTATTTTGTTACGGGCATTGTTTTTTTACCCGGATGGATCAAGCTCTCAGGACGCATCGGCAAAAAGGCGGCCTGGTTGAGTTCAATGGCCATTAATACCGGCGCTTTTATCGGTGTCTTTTTTCTAGGACCCGGTGATGCCCATATTTATGGCATCCTCGTTTTTTTATCCGGCATCGGTTTCGGCGCTACCCTGGCATTGCCCTCTGCCATCCAGGCCGATGTGATCGACTATGATGAGCTGCTGAGTGGTCAGAGACGTGAAGGACAGTACATCGGCCTGTGGTCGATTGCCAAAAAATTTGCTGCGGCGATCGGTGTGGGTGCAGGCTTATCGATACTTGGACTGGCGGGCTATACACCCAATGTAGAGCAGACCGCACAGGTGCAATTGACATTGCGAATCCTGTACGCCCTGGTACCGTCGGTTTGCAATATTCTGGCATTTATCATCGTCTTGGCCTACCCTATCAGCAGTCGGGTGCACACGCAAATTCGCGCTGCGGTGGCCGAGCGCAAAGCCGGCCAAGCGGTGGCTGATCCGTTAAAGTCGGATCGAATGATCGCGTAGATTTAAAACGTGGGGAGCAATTTCATTGGAAAATATCGCTGCAATTCTGGGCTGGAACCTGGCGGCTGTTATCGGGATGATGTTTTGTGGCTGGATGCTGAGTCTGGTCAAAAAAAATGTAACCTTGGTCGACAGCCTTTGGGGGTTGGGATTCGTTTTGATTGCCTGGATCACCTTTGGCCTTACTGACGGCTATCCTGGGCGCCAACTTCTGCTGGCAGGGCTTACATCTGTTTGGGGGGTGCGGCTCAGCGCACATTTGACATGGCGCAACTGGGGAAAAGCAGAAGACCCTCGCTATGGCAGCTGGCGCCAGGCCAGTGGCGAGCGCTTCTGGATTTTGAGTCTGTTTAAGGTTTTTTTACTGCAGGCTTTATTTCTGTGGGTAATCGCGTTGGCCATCCAGTACGGCCAGGTGTCACCGCAACCGGCGCATTGGACCTGGCTCGATATTCTGGGATTTATCATCTGGCTGGTTGGATTTTTCTTTGAATCCGTCAGTGATTGGCAACTGGAGCGTTTCAAAGCCGATTCCGAAAACCGGGGAAAAGTGTTAGACTGCGGCCTTTGGCATTATTCGCGACATCCTAATTATTTTGGGGAGAGTTTAATCTGGTGGGGGTTGTTTCTGATCGCACTGTCCACCCCCGGCAGCTGGTGGACGGTCGTCAGCCCGCTGATCATCACCGCAGTTTTATTGAAGATGACCGGTATCCCTTTAATGGAAAAAACCATTGTCAACACTCGACCGGGCTATGCTGATTATATCCGCCGCACGCCTGCATTTTTCCCCTGGTTTCCCAAAAAGGAGAACACATGAGCATATTGACCGAGCTGGCCGAGCGCAGATGGTTGCCGGATGCATTCATACGGTACGGCATTCGACTTCTGGATAAAAAGCGTTTGCAGATAGAGGACAAAGGGGATGTCGAAGCTCAGCGGACCGCTCTGGCGCAATTTATTGCCGATATGCGTCAAAGCCCCATTGCGGTTCGAATTGAAAAACCCAAAGAACAACACTACGAAGTTCCGCCGGCTTTTTTCAAACAGGTGCTCGGTCGGCATTTAAAATACAGCGGCTGTTACTGGGACGCAGAGACGAAAACGTTGGACGAGGCCGAAGCCCGTATGCTGGCCATCACCGCGAAGCGCTCCCGGCTGGCAGATGGGATGAATATCCTGGAACTGGGTTGCGGATGGGGCTCACTTTCAGTATGGATGGCCAAAAACTATCCTGCCAGCCAAATCATTACCGTCTCAAACGCTAAGCCTCAGGCGGATTTCATCCGAGCGGTTTGCCAGCAAAAACAGCTTACCAATCTAAGGGTCATCACGGCTGATATGAACGACTTTGATACAGATTTGAAATTTGATCGGGTTGTTTCAATTGAAATGTTTGAGCATATGCGCAACTGGCCCGGGCTTTTGGAGCGCATCAATGCCTGGCTGCGGCCAGGGGGCCAATGTTTCATCCATATTTTTACGCACCGCCAATTTGCCTATACCTTTAAAGAAAATGAGGATAATTGGATGGGCAAGCATTTTTTTACAGGCGGTATGGTTCCCTCAGATGATCTGTTGCTGTATCTGCAGGATCATTTAGTGGTGGAAGCCCACTGGCGGGTAAACGGCATGCATTACAGTAGAACGGCTGAAGCCTGGCTGAACAATCTGGATAAAAATCGCGAAAAAATAATGCCGATTTTGATAGAAACGTATGGGCCAGATAAGGCAGATCGCTGGCTGCAGCGCTGGCGCATTTTTTTTATGGCCTGCGCTGAATTGTGGGGTTATCGCAATGGGCAAGAATGGCTTGTGTCTCATTACCTATTGAAGAAAAGATTTTAGTCTGTAGATCTGTACTAACTAATATTTGCACAAAGTTATAACTACCGTTTCCGCAGGGCAGCTACCGCATCGACGGCAGGTTTAAGTGTACCATAAAGCAATATAATAAGAAATGGGCAGATGACCGCCCATGTGAAAATCGCATAAAGCGTTAGATTCCATAGGCTGGTCATGCTGCCCCAGAAGTCGTTTTTGAGCATATAGATTAAACTGTCGGCGCTGACGAGGAGACTGCCGCGATCAAAAAGCCAGCTGCCAGCACTGTAGAAAGGCGCCAGCAAGATTAGCTGGACTGGATAAACCATAAAATTGACCATTTGGATAGCAGGTAAGTTCAGCCGCAAAAAAAATGCGGCAAAGGCACACAACAAAGTCGTCATTCCCATCACCGGAAAGATGCCTAAGGTCACCCCAAGCGAGAGGCACAGAGCAATTTTTTTGCGGCTGGTCCCATTTTTTAGCATCGTGCCGATACTGTTTCTAATCTTAATTTTTATCCGACGAATCATCATTTCGAACCAAATTTTAATTAAATAATTGCTAACAAGTACATAGCAAGCTTAACTGACGCCGGTTCAACCACCAAGTACACGAAGGACACAGGAAGAAAAAGTAGATTGATGTGTTTTGCCTGCGTGATCTTGGTTTTTCTCGTGGTAAGATAACATCAGAGGTATCCAACCGAATTTTTTGTATGGTTGCATAGCCCATCTTTGATATTAGTTATTCAAGGCAGCCTGAATGCGCATAAACTCGCCCAGATTTTCCATTGTCAGCAGCCCGACCAGCTGATTGTTATGCGTCACCGGCAGCGTATGGCAATTGCAAGTGCTTAGTCTGCTGAATGCGGTTTCAAGCATTTCGTACGAATCAACCGTGATAAAATTGCGCTGCATCGCTTCAGAGACCAATGCATGCGGACCCCTTTTTGACAAGGCGGCAATTAAATCCGACTGTGCTAATACACCCAATATTTCTCCGTTAGCGGTCACCGGAAAATCCTTTTGCGTACCGCTCATAGTCACTTCGACAGCCTGCCCGAGTGTTTGGTTTCGATCTAACGTCTTAAAGTCAGTTAACATCGCGCTTGTTACAGAGATACCATTGAAAGCTGTTTTCATCTGCGTTAATTTTGTCTCCTGAGAAGCACCAATCCATACAAAAAATGCAATCAAAAGCAACAGCGGGTTATAAAGCAGACCGACAATGCCGAAAAAAGCAGCTATGATCTGCCCTAAAGTGCCTGCATAATGTGTGGCCTTAGCGTAGGATAGTCGCGTTGCAAGCAAAGCGCGCAACACGCGACCTCCGTCCATGGGGAATGCAGGAATCATGTTAAACACGACCAGAAAGATATTAACCGCCATAATGCGCTCGACAAACGAACCAGAGGCAGCCGCAAGTTGACTGATCGGTGTAAAGCTATTGGTAGCAAACAGGTAAGCGGCTAAAACGGCGACTATGATGACATTGACTGCAGGGCCAGCCAGAGCGACCCACAATTCCTGAATAGGCTTCTCCGGCATTCTTTCCAGACGCGCGACCCCTCCGATCGGCAGTAAAATGATGTCACGCGTTTTAATTCCATATTTTTTTGCCGCTAAAGCGTGTCCGAGCTCATGCAAAATTACACAAGAAAATATGATCAGAATGAATGCAACACCCGTTACGGCAGCAGCAATCGACTGACTTTGATTATAGTGTATGAATGCAATCCAAGCCAGCAATAGAAAAAAGGTAAAGTGGATAAACACATCGATGCCTGCCAATTTGCCGATCTTCAATGACCATCTCATTTTTTCACCTCTTATGATTAAAATTAGACATTTAGACTAACGGATCCACCATTGCGGTGCGATGCATAATCTGGTAAATCCTGCCTAACCGAATCTTTTAACTTGGTGATGATACCTTTTTGAATTTGGCGCACCCGTTCTCTGGAGATTCCATACTTTAGACCTATTTCTGATAAAGTTTTGGGGTCTTCGGCGATAATTCGCTGATCGAATATATCCAACTCGCGCGGGTCCATTTCCTTACGAACGCTACTGATATGACGCCGTAAAATTGCCTTAAGTTCCTTTTGAGAAACTTTATCATCCAGTGAGTCTGCAGGAAGTTTTAACAAATCTATGCGCGCAACATCTGATTCGTCAGTCAAAGGCGCATCCAAAGAAACATCCCAACCGTTGATGCGCTGGTCCATTTCGATGACGTCTTTTTTGGGCACGCCCAACCTTTCAGATATCAACTCAGCGCTCGGCTTAAAGCCTCTGTCCCTTAATTTTTGCTTCTCACTTTTTAGCTTGAAAAACAACTTGCGCTGCGCCTGAGTTGTTCCAATTTTCACCAATCGCCAATTGTCCATCAAGTGCTTGATGATATATGCCTTGATCCAGAAAGAGGCATAGTAGGAGAATTTTACATTTTTTGCTGGGTCAAATTTTTCAACCGCTCTAATCAAGCCAAGATTCCCTTCTTGGATCAAATCCAGCAGATTTTGCATCCATAGATTGCTGTAATCGGTGGCAATCTTAACGACCAACCTCAGATTGGAGGTCACCAGCGTTTGAGCTGCCTGCGTGTCATTGCTTTCCCTGATTTGCTTAAAAAGTGATTGCTCTTCGCTTCTGGTCAGCAGGCGATATTTGCTGACTCCAATCAGATACCTTTGGAAAGCATCCGTGTCGGCCGAATTATTTGATATCACTTTCGGTGCGGCTTTATTGGACTTGCCAGAATCGATGCCGCTGTATTCAGGCACTCCACCATGACTTTCGTTAAAGTTTACTTTCGATTGTCTATCAGATTTGATATGCGATTCGTTCCTCATTTCAGTATTCCTATAACTTTAACCGAAGGTTATCGTTCATAATTTGTTAGCGTTCATAATTCATATTCAAACATCTACCGCAGTAGGTGTTAAGTTGCCCGTGCATACACGGGCAAAATTACTGGTGCCTGAGTCACAATGTGCTGACTAATTTAACCGTTATTTTTGCGTTCATAATTTTTGCTGAAACCATGCATCTTTAAGAACAGTTCCCATTCGCTATTGCTGATGAAGCCGTCATTGTCGGCATCAATAGCATCCAAGCTCCAGCGCAACTGCTGAGAGTAATACGATGCGTACTCATCAAACGATATCGTTCCGTCGCTGTTGCTGTCCATGTCAGCGACGCCAGCAGTAAACATTGAACATCCGTGGTGGCCTGCATTAACGCTTTGAGTGCTTGAAAAAACAAGTGCGATAGCAAAGATAATCGCAATAGCAGATATTGTCGTAATTCTTTTCATTTTGCTGACCCTTCTTGATTCATAGTTGTTTAATATTTGACTATAATTTGTCTAAAAATTAAGCACTACTCTATAGCTGTCAACAGCTAAATTGCACAAATGTTTCACAACCGCGATATCGGATGATCAAAATTGGCAGACGCCTTCAGCTCAAGAGCCGGAGTTTTAGCAAAATGGTGTGAAGAATAACTTTAAAGATCAGTTTATACGACGACCGGCTACCATATAGGATCTGCAGATAGCGTTGCATATATGATGCTTTGGTTTTTAACTATATTTTGTATAAGTTTGTGGGTCTGCCTGTGGCTGTCCTGCCGAAGGCCAAAATCTGATTCATGGAGATTCACACCTAAATTTACCCGAAAATCGGCAATGCGACTGTTGTAGCAGCATGTTGGGAACGTCTGAACGGGGTTGGTTGATTTTGCTGCGGCGAGCGTTACTATAACCAAGATATATGTATTGGAAACGCCAGTTGAATACGTCTGATTTGGAGACAATAAATGCTATCACATCGGCTCATCACTAAAACGACACTGTGCGCTGTGGGTTTTGGGGTTATTTATATCCTAACTTGCACATATTTGTGGGCAAGGCAAGGCCATTACATTTTTACGCCACGGCGCGACATTAAAAACACACCGGCAACAGTGCAGCTAGCATACGAAGATGTATATATTAGCGTGAAAAACGCTAACAACCGTGTGGAGCGGATACATGGCTGGTGGATTCCGGCGCGACATTATTCAGCTGAAAACCTGCTCTACCTTCACGGCGGTGCACTCAATGTGGGTGCCAACGTCAATGCCTTGCGCCGCCTTCATGACCTGGGCTTTGCCGTTTTTATCGTTTCCTACCGTGGATACGGGCTGAGTGATGGCAAATTTCCGTCGGAAAGGCTTCTGTATGCAGACGCCGAAGCTTCCTGGAACTATTTGGTAAATCAAAAAAAGATCGAGCCGCATCGAATATACATCTATGGCCATTCTATTGGTGGTGCGGTCGCCATAGATTTAGCCGTTCGTCACCCGAATGCGGCCGGGCTCATCGTTGAATCAACGTTCACCTCAATTATCGACGTGGCCCGTCTGAATCCAAAGTATCGACTATTTCCATTGGATCTGATTGTCCATCAGCGGTTTGAATCGCTCAGCAAAGTCCCTTACCTGCGCCTACCAGTTCTATTTCTCCACGGTACCAATGATCAGCTGATTCCAGATAAAATGAGCCGATTGCTGTATAAGCACACGCCACATCCGAAACGTTTGAAATTGATCACTGGCGGCGGTCACAATGATAGCGCAACCGTTGGCGGGAATGCCTACTTGACAGCCATTGCAGATTTCGTTGCAGTGACGTCACGAGCACAATCAGCAGTAATCGATTCTAAGATATCCGAATAAAATCTGCCAACACATCACGGTATCAGTTTTAGTCGAATCGGACCTTTAAAATGAGCAGGATCTACGGGATGTCCTTTTTGCAAGATAATGATTTTTCCCTTTTGTGCTAACCGCCTAGCCGCTCTGCGCGTTGGTTCCAATAAAGTGCGCCATTTTTCTTCATTCTGTTCTGCTGCATACTTTCGAGCAACCTCACTTGGACATATGCTTGATGCTGAAGACTGCGACTGCAGAAGGTTCATGGTCATTCGTTCGAGCGCGTTGTCAACGTCGCGCAGACCCGCTTTACGACAGGCATGCGAACAATATTTGACCTGATACCAGGTTTTACGCCATTTTTTGCGCCATTCGATTTCACGTCCACAGATGATACAGATTTTACGGAACCGCTTCATTTAGAAAAATCCTATTAATTCCGAGGCGCTACGGTATTCAAGCTGAGAATTCGGCCGGCCATTGCCATTCCGCTCAGCGCAGCGCCTTCCAGACGCGACATCTGACACCAGTCACCACACAGTCCTATTTTTAAGCGTACATCCCATAAGCAGCCGACGTCCAGCGGATTAGACGTCGCAGCACTTTTCCAATAGCGCGCGCGTTGATAGATCGGCTTGATCGGCCCGTAGCCAATGCTTTTAAAAAATGCGTCCACCAACAGTGGTATTCGTTGTTCATCGTCCTTGTCAGCGTTTGCCTCAGACCATCGGTCGCTGGCATGCAAGGTCCAACTTTCCCCCGCTTTCCGCTGGGGTTTGGAATTATTTCTGGCCGCCCAACGAACCGGTGAGCCGCTAACAAAGACCGCGTCAAACGGCACAGCCAGCGGCTCATTAAAACCAACCATCACCGCCAGACAGGGATGCATCTGAACATCGAAGATGGCGGCGCTCAATCTAACGCTGGGCTTGGCAAGGGAATTGGCTTGGGGTGGCGGGGCAGCTACGATGACAGCATCATAGGAGCCCTGTATATTCTGCTGGTTATCCGTAAGTTGCCATTGATCACCATTTTGTTGGAGGGCAATGATCGCGGTATTGTAAAAAGTATCAATACCTTCAGAGAGATGCGCTGCTATGGCCTCCATGCCGGGAATTCCCACCCAGCGCTCGATCATTTTCTTTTCGGCGCACAACCGACCCTGCTTGGCGACACCGATTTTACCCTTCCATGGCGCAACGATTGCATCCATCTGCCAGGATCGCACAAAGCGAGCCAATCGTTGATCCCGCACTGTAAAATACTGAGCTCCGGTGTCGAAAGCGAAATGCGAGTCACCGATGGTTGCCGTGCGGCCACCCGGTTTGCCATTTTTTTCAATTACTTGCACTTGATGGCCATGATCCATTAGAATTCTGGCTGCAAAGAGTCCGGATATGCCGGCCCCGATAACGGCTATTTTTAGGGGCTTTCCGGTTGCCGGTCCTTTAATTTTGGCGGCGTAAGCGGCCATATCAAGGCGCCTGACATGATCTTTAGTGGAGCGCGGACGCAGTGCACCAATAACGGGTTTTTCAGGCTTAAAGGGCCGATCAAACAATCCCAGGCACCAGAGCAACCCGCCATAAGAGTTGGCATCATTGCCATCCAAAGCTAAGCGGTGATTTAAATCGATCATTAGATCAAGTGCATTCTGGGGATCATGGCTCCAGTTTATAAAAGCTTTGCCCCAGGTCATGCGCACGTTATTGTGCAACTCGCCGTGCACTAGCAGAGATTTTTGAGCTGCATCCCATAGGGCATCACCGGTTCTGCCCCGATACAAACGCTCCCAGGAGTAAACCGTCTTGCGAACATCTTCTCGATGCTGCTTCAGCGTTTGAAGGGCCCATTGCGGTAGCACGTCTAAGGTCTCCGGATTGGGGTGATAAAAACAGAAATTATGGGCCAGCTCGCGCCAGACGAGCAACTCATCCAAAAATTTAAGCGCCCCTTTGGAGCCATCCTGCGCAGCATCTCTGGCAATGCGAAAGGGGGACACATGACCGTGATGTAAATAGGCCGAAAGACGACTGACGCCCTCTGGAAACAAAACCGTGGCATCATTTCGCATGCGGGCATAACCTTTGAGACCCCGGCGTTTAAATTTATCCCAACGCGCGTATCCGGCGGAGGAACCGCCGGGCGTGTGCACAACCGGAGCAATTGTATGATCAATTTCACATTGAGCGCATAAATCAGCTATATCGGCGTTTGTCAGCTCGATGGCATCGAATCCGCAATCGCCCCTGAACAAATCGGCCACTCCTGTCACATCTTCCCATTCATGTTTAAGGCGCCGATCGTACTCTTTTTGAGTGTGGTTACGAAAGGCATAAGCACGGGCAAATGCGTGTTCGATGCATTGCATCGGAATGATGCAAGTACAATCCACCGCCCAGAGTGCTGTGCTCACCCGGCTGGCCAGCGCGCGGGTCCATAGCGGGAAAGGTGGTGCCGGAAACTCTTCAGTGATAACCAGCGCTGCACGCCGTGCCAAAGCTGTGAGCGGAGAGGCCTGGGTCGCTTTGCGCCCCAAGTAGAATGCATGCATTATCTGTCGCTCTTGCAATTGCTGCTGCACCTCCCGCGCACCTTCCATGATAAATGTGTGATGACGGTCCGAATTATACGGGTGCCGCCCTCCGAGTCCCTGGTAAACCAGTATCGGCAGCTTTAAAAGTGCAGCAACGCTTAGAGCCGCGTCCAGTGCTGGATTTTCGTGGCAACGAACGGCATGATGCATCCAATAAAGAACAAATTCGGCATCAGAGCGCATGGGCGCATCTTTGATCAAACGGATCCGCTCAGACAAGTGGGGCGGCAACATCTTGACCGCATTCACAGAACCGGAAAAATCTGGCATTTTGGGCACCCTTTACGACGTAAAGCAGTAGAAAAGTTGCATGAAAATGGTAAAATAACGCTTATTTTATGAATTTAACGCTAAAATTGGATGCACAACGCATTTAGCAACGAATGCATTTAGGCGCTCATGACGGGTCATATCCCCAAAAGCAGTTGGCTGCGCGTACCCGATCAAAACCATGTCATTATCATCGGGGCCGGACCGGTGGGCCTGGTTTCCTCACTTTTCTTGAGTAAGTACCAGATCCCGCATGTCCTGGTAGAAAAACGGGCCAAACCTGACAATCATCCTCAGGCGCATTTCATAAATTGCCGCTCCATGGAAATTTTGCGAGAACTCGACGGGCTGGATCAGGCCATTTACGACCATAGCGCGCCCGTCGAGCAGTGGCGTCGCTTTGTCTACTGTACGGGTCTTGCAGACCTCCCAACCCTCAATTTTAGCAAGCAAAAATGGACAGGTTCCCTCCTCGGCATGGTTGATCATTTCGCCGATGTGCGAGATGAGCCATTCAGCCCTGCACGCGTGATGCATTTTCCGCAGCACGATTTTGTCTGCTTGCTGCGCAAAGCAGCTCTTAAAAGTCGGTTTTGCAAACCACTGGAAGGGTACCGGGCCGAAATTAAAGAGCACCGCTCCCATGTAAGAATCCTGCTCACCGATGATAGAAACGGCCGGCGATGGCATCTTAAAACTCAGTACGTGGTGGCCGCCGACGGTGCCCATAGTTCCACACGCAAACAGCTTGGAATCGATCTCGTCAGTAAAACCGGAACCTTACAGCATCTCATCAATGTTCATTTTTTTAGTCAACAGCTTGCCAAAGGGCTTCAGCATCGCATACCGGCAATGCTTTATTTTATCTATTCTAAAGCCGGTGTGGCCGTTTTGATTGCGCATTCATTTCGGCGCGGCGAGTTTGCCGCCCAAATACCCTTTTTCCCCCCTTACCAGCGGATCGAAGATTTTGGTGTGAATCGATGTGCCGAAATGCTCCAAAAACTTGCTGGGCAGTCCATCGATGTAGACGTGCGCAGCATCCGTAATTGGCGCATGGGCATTTGGTTGGCATCGCGGCTTCGATCCAAGTGGGGTCGATGTTTTCTGATCGGAGACGCCGCGCATCAATTTACCCCAGCAGGCGGCTTTGGGATGAACACCGGCATACAGGATGCCCATAATTTGATCTGGAAGCTTGCCCTGGTAATTCGATCTGAAAACAGCACGCCGCTAAGATCATCAGAAAGGTTGCTTACATCATACGAACAGGAGCGCAAACCGATTGTGCGTCTGAACGCGAAAATAAGCGTTGAAAACTATCGGCTTACACTGAAGATCCCCAGAGCCATCGGTTTAAATTTGAATCTGCTGCAAAGGCTTTTACGACTTATCAGTCGATTCCCCGGTCTGTACCCATTAAAACGTTGCCTCTTTCAATGGGCGATGTTTTTAGGACTCAAACAGGTCGAGTGGTTAAAATTCAATTCTGCGATTGCCCGGCAACGACGTCGCACAGTTCA
>JASFJF010000036.1:0-16259 GCA_050122255.1 Desulfobacterales bacterium | reverse complement strand
TCGTATCAACCGTTCCGATACAGATACAGGTATCCATAATCAAATGTCGCAAAATGACTATTATCATATTTTAAACGTGGATCGGGAGGCAAGCGCCAAGCAGATCAAAGATGCCTACCGCAAACTTGCATTTCAATACCATCCAGACCGCAACGAGAAAAACCCGGCTGCAGCCGAAAAAATGAAAAGTGTCAATGAGGCCTATGCTGTTCTGTCGGATCCGGACAAACGCCGCGAATATGACACCCTGCGGCAACAATTCGGTTCCTCCGCCTACAGTCAGTTCAGACAAACTTATTCTGAACAGGATATTTTCAGCGGCTCCGATATCAACCAGATATTGGAGCAGATGGCGCGGGCATTCGGACTCAGAGGATTTGATGATATTTTCAAAGAATTTTACGGCAAGGGGTATCAGCGTTATGAGTTTCGCAAACCCGGTTTTTTTGCCGGCAGCTATTTTTTTAAGACGCCCCGCCAGAACGCTAACATGAATCAAAGCGGCCATCCACTGCTGGGCACCGCCGGCAAACTTACCCGTTTTTTACTCAAGCAATTTAGCGGAATAGAACTTCCGGAAGACGGCGCCGACATCCATGATACCGTCTGGTTGGATCCTGAACTCGCCCGCCGGGGTGGACCGTATGCCTACTATTTACGTAAGAAAAATAAGAGACTGGTGGTAAAAATTCCAGCCGGCACCAGGTCTGATCAGCAAATCCGTCTGGCAGGCATGGGCGAAGACGGCAAAGGCGGCGGACGGACGGGTGATCTCTATTTAAAGGTCCGTATCCGCAAACCGCTGTTGCAGCAGGTTAGGGGCTTTCTTTCAAAATGGCACAAGTAATTGATAATACAACGAAAACACGAAATTTTGTCGTGTTTTTTTACTTTCGAGCTTTCGTGGTAAACAAAAATTTTCACAGTTTCAAGAATAATGCGGGGGAACGATGAGAACACTAATATGCCTTGGAGACAGCCTGATAGAAGCCTCTGATTTGGACGGCGCGTCTACCTGGCCGTCCCAGGTGGCCCGTCGCTTGAAAATCAGCGTTATCAACAGCGGCATCGGTGGGGACACCACCGGTGGCCTGCTGGGCCGCTTTTACCCTGAAGTGGTTCAACAGGATGCCGATGGAGTTCTGATTATGGGCGGCACGAACGATCTGTGGTGGGATCTGGACCTGAAGCTGATTCGAGCCAATATTTTTGCAATGGTTTGCCAGGCCAGCCACCATGACATTATTCCTCTGGTGGGCCTTCCACCTCCAATTCTCGTGGAAAAGACGCGTCAGCAGGATTTCGCCGCACCAGAGGGTGGCTATGCGCGCTTTAAGGATCAATTAAAGGCATTGGTTAAAGCCCTGGGACTGGCCGCCGGGCAAAATGAGGTGGCCTGCCTGGATTTCCACAATCCCTTTTTAGATGGTGCCGGCAACCCCATTGAAAAATACTTCATGGATGATGGGCTGCATCCCAACCCAACCGGACACAAGCTCATGGCCGATATCGCAACCGAAATGCTAGGCGGACTCCGAGATTAATGTCATCATAGATTGCGGCGTTTTTTTAAAAGAGTCGCTACATGAATCACCAGCGGCGGAGAAATTTAAATCATGGCTGCTTTTGATATCGTTTACGAAACCGATGAGATCGGGGAAAAAGTTTAAAAAATTGGACTCCAGCTCCCGGTAATGAAGCTTTATTTCATCGATTGCACCGGCCAGGCAATCGCCGTTGGTCACTCTTCTTGACAGCCGTTTCAAGGCCTGCTCGACCCCGCTTAAATCCCGATAGGCGTCCAGCCAGTTGTTGCGGATCATGAGAGGAATCATGGACTGCAGGCGCTCGGGCAATATCGCCTGGTGGGTTTTCAATATGCCATAGGCATCTTGGATAAATGCTGTCAGAGCCGTATCCGTAAATGTCGACCAGTGACGGTACAAAAAATGGTCATAACACAGGTCTACGATAATGCCACCAAAGCGGCGCCACGGCGGGCGGTAAAGTCTACGGCTGGCCTGGCTCATCGGGTGAGCATCGGTATAGCTGTCAATTTTGCGATGCAGCTCGATTCCCTTTTTGATCTTATCCGGGTATTGCTCCTTTTGGCCGCCTTTGACAAAATCACCCAATATGCTACCAATCATGGATTCAGTCGAGTCTCTGGCCAGGTAAAGGTGCGCCAGATAATTCATGCGCCAAATTTCCCTTAACAGTTATGAACCAACCCCGTAAATTGACATGCAGGTATTGCGTGTTAGAATAAGCTTTACACAAAAAATGAGTCGGGATCAAACGAATTATGCGCCGACCTGATAAGCTTTACAGGGACCGGCTACCTGAATGGAAAGGAATCGATAGATGCAAAGGGTAAATTCGGCATTTCGCATAAAAGCGATGCTCATAATCTCCGTCGGCTTTCTCCTACCCGCGCTGGGCGGGGCCGTTGATTTAGAGCTTCCGGGGGGAATAAGTTTCAAATACGGCAAATTGGAGCGCAGCAGTGAAATTACCAAGATCTTTGAAACTCATCAAATTTTACCCGATCACCAATACTATTTCAGTGGCTGGGGCTCCGTTCCCTATGCCATCATCGCCATTAACAGCCAATACAAGTTGCGCAAGGGGCTGTGGAACCAGGTTGAAGCGACTGTGCCCATGCTCAGAAACTGGGTTCGGGAGATGGATATCATCTACGGATATCCGCCCTATGGATCTCGCATATTGGACCATAAAGGCCGGCAACTGGGCGTGTGGTATTCAAGCAAGCAATGGACGACCATCATCATCGAGGAGGAGAACGAAATTGCAGTCCTGGCACCCGAAGCACCGGGTTTTCGCGGCGGTAAATAATCTGATGCACGAAACGGCCGTGCGATCAATTGTGCGTCCTTTATAAAAGTGATTGAATATTGGAAATTGAATAGCGAATAGCGGATCGTTTGAAGTGAGGTGAATAGCGGATCGTTTGAAGTGAGGTATTGAATGCCTCATCTTGAAACATCTTTTTGATATATCTTTCAGATTGTGATAGCCATGATTGAACCCTACCAACAGCGCTGTTGCAATGAAAGCCAGCCGATCAAGAATCGAAAAACGATATCGTTCGTTGCTGCAAAAGGCCGTCAGACGTGGTAATGTCGAACTGGTCTTTACCACCAGCAGTCTGCTGCAATCCCTTGGATCAAAAGAGAAGAATTGGTACCGCTCCCAGGCGGCAATCATTACCTTTGAAGAATGCTGGCCGCTGGGGACGAAACTCATTTTTAACAAAAAATTTCATAGCAAAGTGGCCGCCTTGATCCAAGTGACGCGCGCCGTCAAAGCACGTGATTCAACCGGGCTGGGATACCTGGCTTTTGCCCTTTCGCAGGGCGAAAAATCGGTGTTCACCGCAACGGACGACGAAAAAGCCATCAAGATCGTGGCTTCGGCCATTCAGCGGCCCGATGATTTTTGGCAATGGATCAACTGGCAGAAAACATCCGGCACTGAAAAAACACTGCTCGAGCATGCCGCGCAATTCAAAAACGCCGGCCTGCCGCATGATAAAGCCGTCATCCAGGCGGCTGCCTATTTAACCACAACCGGCCACCTGCCAGCCATCACGGAAAACCAGGCTACGGATCCGAAATTTCCATACTGGGTTGTTTTTGACAATCACACCGTAGAGGGCCGGCGGGTGTTGCGGGACATCGCCCGGGACCTTCATATCCCCCTGGCGCAGCTGGAATGGACGTATTTTTATTTTGAAGGCGCTTTGACAAACGGTGAAATTGATTCAAAATGGTGGGATCAGTACTGCCATTGGCAATTTCAAAAAATCGACCTGGCTGCCAGCGAAGCGCATCTACTCTGGGAACCGGCTAAAGTTCAGATGATCGAGGCACTCACGCTGGAAAGCCAACAGCTAAAAAATGAGCTTTACCGCTGGAAACTGGCCAACCCCGAACCGATAGCGGCGCTCAAAAAGCAGGTCCAGCTGTATATCGATCACTTAGACGAGATTCAGCGGGATCAGCGACATCTATTTTAAATCCGTCGACCGTCTATAAAACGGATGACGCTGTTCCTGCATCAAAAGACTGCATCCAGCCATAACCAAGGAGGTGCCATGTCCGCCATTGTCGACAATCCTGAAGCTTATTTTAGGCAGTTTGTTCCCGTGCGAAGCGCATTACTGATGGAATTGGAAGAAGAAGCCCGGCGGGATTCCATACCCATTATCGGACCGGTCGTTGGTGAATTGCTGTATATCCTGGCCCGTATCAGCGGAGCCAGGCGTATTCTCGAACTGGGCACGGCGACCGGGTATTCAGCCATTTTTCTGGCAAAAGCCTGTGATGATATCGGTGGTGCGGTTGTAACCCTGGAGCAGGACGCAGCCATGGCTGAGCGGGCGCGCAAGAATATTCAGGCCGCTGGTTTGCAGAAATGTATCGAGCTGCGTGTCTGCGATGCGCTGCAGGAACTGGCGCACCTGGAGACTGTCTTTGACCTGATTTTTATGGATATTGAAAAGCAGGATTACCAGCTCGCGCTGCCGCATTTTCAAAACTGTTTGAGGAAAGGCGGGTTGTTGGTGGTCGATAATGTGGGGTTTAAAGACGCTGACGGCTTTAATCACGCCATTGCCGAGCAACCCATCTGGCGGTCGGTATCGCTTTTTTCCTACTTACCCGCTCACTCACCGGAATATGATGGGATTTGTCTGGCAATTCGCCGATAAACTGCCCGTATAAACTTTTCGATAAAATATGGCGTGGGATGTGGATTGAAATAGAGTAGGATTGTTTCTGTAATGACTGGAGGTGTTTTTGCAGCCTCTGGAAGAGAAGCGCTTCAGCTATGATTATCATAGTGTGACTGGAAGAAAAATAAAAGTTCCGATTGGAAGCTGGTTAAAGTCTCTTATTCTGTTTCCGTTTAACAGCTTTTTAGATGGCAAATAATAGATTGTTTCATGATCCTTATACTTGAAACCCGCGATGCGAAAAGGCGTACGCTCTTTGTTTAGTCTGTAAGGTCCCTTGTATCCGATAATCAGCCTGGTTTTAGCCGGCAAATCATCCCAATCATTTATCATTGATCCAGGTTTTATTTGACCGGAGGGTAAAAAATAGATCGTCGTTTCACGATTATAAAATTTTCCCGCAAGAGACCATGCGGTATTTCCATTCGATAAAGTCTTAATCAGACCATTGTCTTTTAGCATATCAGAGCTGCTTTCATGGTTTAGCAGCACAACTGTTTTCGGGGGTACGCGGTGCCAGCCGATTTCATCTGCAATTTGATCACCTGTATAAAGACGTCCGTTAGGGAATTTATATACAGTTGATATGCTGTCGTAATCTTCGCCTGCTATAGCCCAGGCGGTATTGCGCTTGGATATTACGTTGGCTTCATCAAGCTGATGATCAATTTTGTGCTGGCCATAGAACACGTCAGAAAGTTGAACATCCGCCATGAGCCTGCCGGCCCGCACATCGGGATCATATGGCCATGTTGAACCTAGTCCAGCTTTGGTGCGTATCAAGTTTTTTGCGCAACGCTTGCGCCCGCGGTGAACCTTTTTAAACCACCGATTCGGCAGGCCATAGGCTACTTGGCTGTGGGTTAGAACTGAACGGTCATTCAGATCATATACGTCTTGTAAAATTTCAATCAATATTCCTACCGACCGATATTGTTTCTCAGAGATGGAAGCATAATGATATCCGACTAACTCAATTCCAATTGACATCTGGCTAATGTCCGTCTCGCCATTCCACATGCTGCGGCCGGCATGGTCGGCGACATATTTCTTATCCAGTATACGATACGTATCTCCGTTGCGCGCGATCACATAGTGGGCATGACCGCCATTGGTACGTCGCCCATTGTGCAATTGCTTTCCTTTAGAAACAACCCGCAGCGTCGATTTAAGATTTAGCTCAGAGGTGTGAATTATAATGTATTTTGTTTTGTGACGTTGGACTTTTTTGTAACTGGGATTCAATTTCGAACGGAAATCAGCTATGGAGCCCTGGAATCTATGGCGCTCGCTTGGGGAGAAGGCAGCCGATAAAGACGGTAAATTTAATAAAACGATAACACAGATTAATACTGCAGGTACGAATTTTTTATTGTACGGCACTCTCCAGTCCATTGTATACGCACACCCATCCAAATCATTGGCATCCAATTGAGTTTACCAGATCCAGCATACATAAAAACATGATCATACTGCAGGATACCAAAAATTTCTCAGTATTTCAAATAGCTATCAATTAACTGCAGCCGATGATAGACTGCTAAGCGCAGCAAATCGGAACAGCCAAAAGCTCTGCCTGTGTTTCAATTTTCATTTAATCCAATATCTTTCAATTTTCTTGATCTATAAAAAAATAAACCTGTATATCTTTATAACTATATGTTTTTATATATAATTCTCTTAAATTTTTAATTGACATTAACTTTCTTTTTCCTTATTCAATCTTAATACAGCTGTTCAATCGAATTTACTACCAAGGTTTTCTGTGGGTTATCGAGTAACCGCTACAGATCGACACTGAACAGCCGCCTGCCATTTAATTTTAAACATCCAGACAACTTATACTAAAATCAAGCTCTACCCAACCATTGTGGAGAATTCTCATAAGAAAGGGTTTTCTTAAGATACCATTATCAAATACGAATCTTAATCATTTTTGTTTGAAGCCGAAATAGTTCGATTTTACTGAGTTCAAAAAATTGGAAATATTGTTGAGAGATAATTCAGGATGGCCGTTAAAATATTAGTTGTAGAAGATGATGTTGATTTTTCAAAGACATTGGTGGCATTTCTCGATGAATCTGGCTTTGAAACGATAAGTGCCAAAAGTGCTGAAGAAGCCGCAGAGATATTAAAGAAGAAGGAAATGGACCTCGTATTAACTGATATTAAATTGCCGGGTGCGGATGGCATAAAATTAGCCAAAAAAATCAAAAAAAAATATAATCTTGGTGTAATTGTGATGACTGCTTACAGTTCTGAATATTCTTTTGAAGATGTAATTAAAAATGGTGCCAATGATTTGATCATCAAACCATTTAAATTTAAGGAATTACTTTTAAGAATTAAAAAAGTTGTAAAAGAATTATCCCTGCTAAATGATCATGAAAAAATGATAAACGATTTAAAGCGATTAACAATCGAAGATTCGTTGACCGGCTTGTATAATTCAAGGTATTTTTACGAGCAGCTTGATAAAGAGATCAAAAGATCAATTCGCTATTTGCATCCAATATCTTTAATTTTTATTGATGTTGATAATCTAAAGGAAATTAATGACAATTATGGGCACATGATTGGGGATAAAATCTTAAGACTGATAGCAAAAAGGATAAAAGCTTTCCTCAGATCAAACGATTCTGCATATCGATTTGCAGGAGACGAATTTACCTTAATATTGCCGGAAACAACAGCAATTGAGGCTAAATTTGTAGCTAACAGAATATTATCTAAATTCGCAAATGAATCCTTTGTGGTCAATAAATTTGAAGTATCAAAAATGACTCTAAGCATTGGTATAGCTGAATATCAGATGAATGAAGGAAATCAGCAACTGGTGCATCGTGCCGATATGACGATGTATGAAGCTAAACAGCAAGGGGGCAACCGTGTAATCGTCTCACCAGCTGTTAAGGGGACATCCAACAGTGATCATTGAGCTGCCTATTAACCTAATAATTGCCATATGTTCATTTCACCCCGTTTATAATCCTGTGCTTATCTAAAGATAAAAATAAGTCTTTATAACTATTTAAATAATTGTTTTTATTATATAAATAGTAACTTTTTATTGACATTTATTTTTTTTGCTTTTATTCATTTATGATATTGACATTCAATCAAGCTTATTTCCCCAATGAGAATATCGAAGTTAAAACAATAGACATAAATAACAATAAGTTAAATGATATTTTTACGAGCCATCAGGTAAAATTTACGAATTCACCGGTCATCAGGAGGTTTGATTTTAATTGAATAAGGTGACGTTTGGGTAACAATGCACATAATCATTCTTTTAACAAAAAGAAAGGACTCTAGTCATGATCAAAGTTTTCATTGATGACCAAATAATGCAAAGTATTTTGAGTGGACTATTTGATCAAGTAAAAAGCAAAATTGATCTTAATCTGAATTATTTAAAAAAACGATGTCAAGAAAAATACGGAATCGAAAAGATAGAGGGGGTAGAGCACAAAGATGGAAATATTGTCGTCTATAAAGATCAGATTGCGTGTCAGTTGAATTATGAAGTTCGTTTCCCTGTATCGGTGTTAATCACAACAAGAGAAAAAATAAATAGCTCTGTGTCACCAAATGATGTCAGGCCTTCAGAGATTGATGGCCTGTCAAAAGATCTCGGTGATGTTGCCAAAGAGTCTGATGACTTTCTGGAAGAGGTCGATGATGTAGCGCTAGATCTAGATGACTTTCTGGAAGATATTGATGAAATAGCGCCAGAGCTCGATCTTGAAGACTTGGAACCGGAACACGATGAGATAGATGAAATTTTGCCGAAGACTCAGGCCTCAGATCGGCATTAACAGAATAATGTAAAAACAGCTGATAATATCAGATCAATATTTTACGGTGGGAAGATGCATGCACATGGCCGGAATACCGGCCATTTTTTTCAGGGGCCGTTCAACTTGACAATTTTAAATGTGAATGGCAAATTGCGCATATGCATTTAAATGGCATCCACATCCGGGAATTACCAAATTTGAAAAAACCCGTATTGATTGCCGGATTTGACGGCTGGGGCAATGCCCTCAAAATTTCAAGCGGCATGGCCGCTTATCTTATTCGGTCGCTTGAAGCGCAGCAGTTTGCCGTAATGGACCCCGATGCCTATTACCGTTATGATGAATTGAGACCCGTGGTGCACATCCAAGATGGCGTCATGAAGGGCCTTTCGCCGCCCGAAGGTGCCTTTTTTGCCGCGCGCACCGCACCCGATCAACCCGATTTAGTCATTTTGAAGGCTGACGAGCCCAGCCTCAAATGGGTCGGCTTCGTCAAAGCTTTTTACAGTCTTTGTGAAAAACTCAAGATTGAATTTGTTATCACACTGGGCAGCATGTATGATCATGTTCTGCATACCGATCGAATCATTTCGGCAATCGCATCCAACACGGCCCTGGCGTCAACCCTGCAAGAGAAAGGCGTAAATTTGATAACTTATCAGGGTCCTAGTGCCATTCATTCCATCATCCATTCTGAAGGAGCGAAAAAAAAGCTTGCCTGCATGAGTTTGTGGTGCCACTGCCCTTATTATCTGCAGGGAACGACCCACTTTGGTATCTTGGCCCACCTGGGCAGATTACTTGGCGCACTGGGAGGCTTTAACCTCAACACCGAAGAGCTGGAGGCCAGTTGGAAAAAACTGCATGTGCAGATCGAGCAGTTGATCCAGAACAATGCAGAGCTTCAGGCCGTCGTCAAGCAAATAAGGAAAGCAAAGGTCAGGGGCACTGCGGCTGAAATGAAGGGCTCACTCAAATCCGGCGAGAAAATTATCAATATTCAAGATTTTTTACAGCCCAAATAACAGCCGTCTGGGTAAGCCTTTTTGGATCCCAGTTTACAAACAGTCATTTTTCTTTAACATCAGAAGCGACCATGGCGCATGCGAAAGGTCGCAGACCTGGCGTGATGAGATGTATAACGGCCCCGTGTCAGGGAAGAGTGGCTTCTGACGCTGTGGGTGCGGTAGTGATGTTTATGATATTTTCCGTGATAGCGCTGTTTGTTATAGTGACTGTATTTGGAGGAATGCCGTTTGTACTTGTTATGCCCGTGCGTGTATGCATGCCGCCTGTATTTGTCAGAGTGCTTACGATACAGGCTTAAGTTGTCTCGGTAGTAGCTTGAATGGTAGAATCTCGGTCCAATACTGTAATAAGGATAATAAAACCGCTCACTGCCCCAGCGCTCCCTCTCGTGAGCTGCAGCTACCGCTTCAGCATCTTGCAGGATCTGATCGGCTTGCTCCAACGCTGCTTCGGCGCGGGCATTGGCGGCCGCAATTCGACGCTCGGCCTCCATTTGCTGCTGCAGCAAGAATGCTTCTCTTTCGGCCAGTTCTTGCCTGGCCACCTCAAGCCGATCTTCCTCAAGGCGCCGGTCATGAGCCTCTTCGTCATGCGAAATTTCAGGCGACCTAATTAACAGTTCAGCATGTTCCGGCGGTGCTTGGTTGGTGAAATGTCGCACACCGTCTTCATCTGTCCACGAGTATATGTCCGCGCTGGCGGATGGGATCATAAAAAAGGCAATTCCAAAAGATGCCAATATGCTTGCTGCTATGTTTTGCCGATTCATCGTTGCCTCCCCTCAACCTATCTGAGTCGCGACGGCCTAAATCGTTAGCTGTTATCCATTAACGCTATCAACATAACCATCTAATTCTTGCATGCAAATCTAAAAATCCAGCCTCTATTTGTAGCCTTAGACGCATTTGGCCTCCTGAGAGACTTCCGCACCCTGCACAGTTCCCACGATTTCATCTGAATAAGCGTTAACCCGCTTGCTGTCGCCGACAATCTCAGATGCAATTTTTTGGTGTAGCCGTTCCTGGCGGATCGAAAATAGTCGCCGATTGAGTTTGCGCGCCTGCCGGGCCTCTTCGAGAAAATAGGCCAACACATCAAGATCGCCAGAGATGTCGCGGCCGGATTTTCGGACGCTATCAATTTTGGCCAGCATCGCGATGATAGCATATAAATGTAGGCTCAGAGTCGTGATGCGGCGCAGGAGAAATTGCTTTTGGGATATGGAACGCCCAAAAGTTAAGAAGCCCGCCAGTATCATCAAGCGAATCCGGCGTGCACTTGATCTGGCAAAACGTGCAGCGCGCTTCATGGTTTGGTTTTCAATCGCCAAAGGCCAATGGCTGGGAGCGAACACCGCCTTGACCAGCAGCATCAATTGAGACAGCTTGCTGGACGCCTGTGCCTGAATGCGCTTTCCCAAGTTTCTTAAGGCAAACATGGCCGGGTACATCGAATGAATTTCAGTTGTTCCTTCGAAAATGGTGGCCACCCGAAAATCGCGCATGCGTTTTTCGTAGGGTTGGGTGGTCAGATAACCGGAGCCGCCAGCAACCTGCAGGGCATCATAAATGGTATCCCAGGCCCGGGTGGTCCCAAACAGTTTGCAATGCGAGCTTTCCAGTGCTACCAGAGCGGTGGGATTGGTTTCAAGCATTCCAGCGGTGAAGGCGGTCATCGCAGAGGCTACATAACCATGGACTTTGGCTTTAACCATTTTTTCCTGAATCAGCTCAAACCTATTGATCGGAACGCCAAACTGTGTTCGACTGGCGGAGCGCTCGGCCATGTCCGCCAGAGACTGTTTCATCATGCCGGCCGATGCCGCTCCAAGTGCCATGCGCCCGTAGTTCAGGACGACCATGGCAATTTTAAAGCCGTCGCCGGGTCCTGCCAGCAAATTTTCACGGGGGACTTTGACATTTTTAAACTGGATGGCAGCCGTAGAACTGGCCTTCAGCCCCATTTTGGGCATGTCCTTGCCGATTTTGACGCCATCCCAGGCGGTTTCAACGATGAAAGCGCCCATGAATCCGGGTCGGTCCGCATCCATCTGTGCAAATACCGTTAGCCCGCCGGCATAATTGGCATTCGTAATGTAGGTCTTGGTTCCGTTGAGGATAAAATGCCGGCCATCTTCAGATGCGGTGGCAGAGGTTTCGATGTTTTGGGCATCTGATCCCGTTTGGGGCTCAGTCAAGGCATAAGAGAAAATCATGTCACCGCTGGCAGCCTGAGGCAGATATTTGCGTTTCTGCTCATCGTTGCCGAAGAGCACAATTCCTTTGATGCCGATCGATAGATGTGCCAGGGCAAGTATTCCCAGGGACATATCTTGGCTTGCCAATGTTTCGACGACGTGCAGGTACTGGTTTAGGCTGAGGCCAACCCCACCGTATTGACGCGGAATCGTGAGGCCGAAAAAATCATTGCGTCCGAGTTTTTTCAATAATTCGGCCGGTACCACTCCCTGCTTTTCTAAAAGAGACGGCGGGTATTCAGAATTGGCCTCAAGAAATTTGCGAATAATGCCCTGGGTTCTCTCAGTAGACTCGAAATCTTTGAAATGATTAAACGGTTCAGGGTCCAGGCGGCCAAGGTACGTATTAATCAGGAAATTTCCATTTTGCATCTGCGACTCCTTATATCCGGATGATAGCGGCCACGTTCGGTTTAGCAGGGCCGATTTGACTAAAACCTTGATTGATTACTGATTATACAGTAAGCATCCCAGATTAGGGGTCAATTAACCTACCAGGCGGTTGGGTATCTTACGGTACCTGTGCCGGCGACTCGCAGCACTGCGCGTTTTGGCAGCCCGATACCTCGTACTGAAGATTGGCGATATATGGACTCGATCTCGGTAAAGGTAAATTTGCGAAAGGACATGCCCTGATGGCAAAAAGCAGAGGCAATCTGGAAGTGATGCATTTTTCTAAGCCGTCCGGCCAGAATCAGTATCTGTTGATCAGCGGCAGTGATGCGGCCACCATTGATGTGGGCGCAGCCATTGATGACGTGGGCCGTATAATAGCAGACAGGGGGCTAACCTTGAAATACGTGCTCGTCACGCATGCCCATCATCCGCGCGTACAGTACCTGCCACAGCTCAAACAAAAATTCGGCGCTACCTTTTGCCTGCACGAATATGAGTATCAGCATCTTAAAGAAACAGACGTTGACATCGAGCCGGACCGGATTCTGAATGATAAGGATACCCTCAAGCTCGGAAATGTTAATATCCGGGTTTTGCTGACAGCCGGCCATACCAAGGGCTCCGTCTGCTACTGGATCAAAGAGGCCGATGCCCTGTTTAGCGGCAGCACTCTGCTAAAAAAAAGCTACGGTCAGATCTGGGGACCCAGCAGCATGTCGCTGATGCATTTTAGCCTCAAGCGCCTCGGCTCCACCATACCGGCAAAAACCATGATTTATACCGGCAGCGGTGAGTTGACCAAAATGGCAAACGAAGGCTGGATCCATTGTATGCGCTCGGCCTGAAGCCGACAGGAGGGCGCTTCGCATGCACAAAAAATAAACCCGCCTTTAGCGCATCAAGATCAGATTCAATCCCGCAGGATGCCGTTCTATTTTCCCCGCGGCGCCCCGACCACGCCTGATGCCCTACCAATAGTCAGGACCTAATCGCTTGTAACCTGCGATATGATTTTCCATGCTTCTTCAGCGGATTCAACATACTGAAAAAGATCCAAGTCTTTCAAAGAGATGGTGCCCTCTTCTACCAGGGCATTGAAATTAATGACCCGTTCCCAGAATTCCTTGCCAAATAATACGATCGGTATGGGCTTGACTTTCTGGGTTTGTATAAGGGTCATGGTTTCAAAAAGCTCATCTAAGGTGCCAAATCCACCCGGGAAAACCGCCAGAGCCCGGGCGCGCATCAGCAGATGCATTTTGCGGATCGCAAAATAATGAAATTGAAAAGCTAATTCAGGCGTAATATACGGATTGGGCGTCTGTTCAAAGGGCAGCACGATGTTCATGCCGATGCTGGGAATGCCGGCTTCATGCGCTCCACGGTTGGCGGCCTCCATAATGCCCGGCCCACCACCGGTGATTACCACCATTTTGTCTTTACCGGTGTTACTTGATATCAGGGCGCCCAGCTTACGGGCTTCATCGTAATACTTGCTATTGGCCAGGGCTCGCCGCGCCATATCCACCTTTTTTTTAAGAGAATGATCACTTTTGTTTTCGCGGTACTCGGCTTCTGCTGAAACCAGACGGGCTTTTGCAGTTGCCGGATCCGGAATGCGCGCACTGCCAAAGATAACCACCGTTGATTCAATGTGTTTTTCCTGTAAAATCAGCTCAGGCTTTAGCAGCTCCAGCTGTAAGCGTACCGGGCGCAGCTCATCCCGCAAAATAAAATCTTTATCCTGGTATGCCAGTTTGTAGGAAGCCGAAAGGGATTGCGGCGTATCCGCATGCAGACGAGCTGAGCCGGCATCATCCTGGGCCGAAACAAAAAACCGCGGCTTGGGGTTGGTTTTTTTCGGTGGCATCGATTAGACTCCTTATTCGTAAATTGAGCTTGCAAACTTAGAATTCAAGCAATTGCCTGTGCTCTATACACAGAGCACGCAGAGCCCACACAGAATAAATCAATTCGGAAAGCCTATCGTTTACAATTTATTCAGATTTCAGCTCTGTGACCGCTGTGATTCTGTGGTTAAAAAAGAAAGCCAAAAATGCAGGCCAGTCCGGTGTTTAATATAGGATCTTAAGAAAAGCAACCCTGCAAGCCGAGGGGAACAAAAAACCGACAATCGCTTATTGAGACAAATATGATGATCATTGAAAGGAAAAATGCGGCTTATGTGTAGCGGCGTTGTTATCCGATGGTATCCAGGAGCGAACCCAGCATTTCATCCTGGCTCTTGATGGTCTTTAAGTTTGCCTGATAGGCGCGCTTGGTGACCATTAAATTCGGAATCTCTTCATTCAGGTTCACGTTGGAGGTTTCTTTTTCTACCTTATGGCCATCTTCGATGACATCATAACGCAGACCCGGGCTATTATCCTTCTTAATTTCCACCCGCACGCCGCCATTGTAATCTTCATGCATGACGGTTCGGTTGCGCTTAAATCCATCCGTATTGACGTTGGCAATGTTGTCGGCCGTAACCCCCAGTTTTGTGACAAAAGCTCTGAGAGCAGAAATGGTACCGTTTAATGCTGAAATCATTTGCCCCCCGGAAGCGTCATGATCGGTCGTATTGGTTCGCCTTCTGCAAAAAAGTTAAAACTTCTCAAAATGCCGTTATTCCAACCGGAACATACTCCATCAAGTATAGTTGTGAGAGCCCGAATAAGAAGATGCACGTACATCTGAGAAGTTTTAAATCAATTTTAATTTTTAATCTGAAATACAATTTCTGTGCCAAATACAAGAATCGTTAAATATAAAATAATATTGGATGGTTATAAAATACCCCGCAGGCATAAAAAGTGAAGAAATGACAATTATCGTCAAATATTTTGCCATAAAATGTCAACCGGCATGGTCAGCCTGGTCACAAGGCCATCGTCCGGCAAATGACATGGGATTGAGGCAAAAATTGCCGCAGGCAGGTTTTTAGGGCACACGCGGGCACGCATGCAAAAAGCGCTGAAATTAATCCCCGCGACAGCTTCGGGTCGAATGCTGGGATCGGAAAGCAGGAGCGCTCAAGCGGTGTTTGACGATCGGTTATCTAAACACAAAAGGTGGGGAATCATCATCAATGGTGACCTGTTTTTTTTCGCGGTTGGGTGATCTGAGATCCTTTTTCATGCGGGGCCGGCCACGGCCGGCGAACAGGCCGGCTAAAATGTAGACACTCATGCGATATACCAGCCGCCATAGCTGTAAAAGCAGGTAAAACAGTCCCATACCGAAAGCGACTTGCAAAAATATCGGTTGGGTGGAAGCCCAAACGCTAAAGGCTTTCCAGGTTTCTACCAGCCAATTAAAAGAAGGATCCATCTTGTTTTTCTTTCCGTTTTCGTTTTCTGATATCCCCGTCCATCGGCAATGTCAAGCAAACAATCAAAGGCCGTGCGGTCAAAAAATTGACAGCCTTCATTGGTTTCTGCTCGGTGGCCTACCACCCGCCCTGCAAATGGTGCGCGCCCGCGATCTAATTTGAGAATCGTAAGGCCAGCTCCATTTGGCATGAATGTTGAATAACATTTGGTTCAGCTCACATACGTGCCGGGAAAATTGGCCAGTATGTGGCATCCGTCCCCAAGCACAAAATCCAGCGGGACGCTCCTCCTTTCAATGCCCCCGGGGTTTAGCTCACCCCGGGGGCTGCATCGGATTTGCTTGATGTTGGCTGAAGCACTACGGGGTGGAAGGATGACATGATCATGATTTGTGTGGTTGAATATGGCAAACACATCGGAACCCTCCGGAATCTTTTTCCCGATGAGCAACAGGCACTGGCTTTTGCCCAACGCATTATTGCCCTATCTGAGGGAGAGTATCAGAGCATCGGGCCGCGTCAGTGGTATTGCCGGGAGAAAAAAGAATTTGTCAAAATCGAGGCCATGCGAAACTAACACCCGCTCAAGGCTTCAAAAAAAGTTATAATTGAAAATTCGAGCTAAAGTTTTACAAACAAATACCAATATATAAACTAACAGTGTGCAGGCGGGCACGCTGTTTG
>JASFJF010000035.1:0-16685 GCA_050122255.1 Desulfobacterales bacterium | reverse complement strand
GATCATTCCTCTATGGATGCCGGTTGCCCGTCACCTCTTGCGACCTACCCGGGAGCTTGGGCGGGCAACCCTCAAGCGCTCCCCTATTTGGTCTTGCACCGGGTGGGGTTTGCCGAGCTTCCCCGGTCACCCGGGGAACTGGTGCGCTCTTACCGCACCTTTTCACCCTTACCTGGAACCGGGCCAAATCGCCTGATTCCGGGCGGTATACTTTCTGTTGCACTTTCCTTCGCGTCACCACGACTCCACGTTATGGAGCACCCTGCCCTGCGGTGTTCGGACTTTCCTCCGGATTATAATTAATCCAGCGATCGCTTGGCCTACTCTGACCGTTTTGGGATATCTTTCCAGTAAATCAGTCGCTGGCACATCGGGCATTTTGTCAGGTTGTCACCGCGCTGCAATTCATTATACATCTGCGGTGGGATGTTCATATGGCAGCCCTGACAAACAGCATCGATTACGGCAATAATGCCCACAGCATTACTCTGTGTTGATTTTACCGCATTGTAAGTCTTAAGCAATGCGGTATCTATGTCAGCGGTTATGGCTTTCAAATCTGCATAAAGGTTTTTGAGTTGACGCTTTCCCTCTTCGGCTTCCTTGTTGATAATGTCCTTTTCACGGTTTATCTGTTTTTGAAGCTCTGAATATTCGGACATTTTGGATTTGAGGGCTTCTTCTGCCTCTTCGATGCGATCCAGAAATTCAATCATCTCGTCTTCTATTCTGGAATTTTTCTCTTTGATATCATCGATTTCCTTTAATGACGATTGATACTCCTTGTTGGTTTTAACCGCGCTCAGTTTGGCTTCACTTTTTTTTATGCTGTCGAGATTTAACCGCAAATCCGATTCGTAGTTTCGATATTTTTGATTGAGTTCATCGATCAGTGATTGTTGCTCTTCAATGACCTTCTTGAAGTCAATCAATTTGCTGTCAAGCTTTTCCAATCGCTGGTCGACACTGTTTAATCGGGTTTCAATGCTGTAAGTATCGATTTCGATCTGCTGAAGGTTAACCAGGGCTGTCATTTGTTCTTTCGTGATATTTCCCATTGTATCTATCCATGCCTGTTATGCGCTTTTAAAGAAAACTGAAGGGATCTTTTTCAAGGCTGCATGCCTTTATTTCAGCACTTATTCCCGCTTCCGATATCAGTTGCTCTAATCGCTGCGCAAGTGCTGCGACCATTAGGTGTTCAGATGCAAAATGCCCGATATCTATAATCGCACGTTGTACGTTTTCAGCATCCCGAGCATTATGATAATGAATATCGCCACTAATGTAAACATCGGCATCTGATGATAGAAAGGCTGGCACCAGGCTCGAGCCGCTACCACTGCACAGCGCGACACGCGATATCTTCATTTTCGGATTACCGGCAACCTTAACAAAACTCAGTTTTAGCTTTTTTTTAACCATGGATACCAATGTCTTTAGACTGCTGGGAGTGTCGAGTACACCAATTCGCCCAATTCCATAAGTTACCTCTTCGCCAGTAGAAAAACGCATCTCATTTTGAGCTGAAGCTTCTCGCCTGATCGGTTGCAATATTTCCAGGTTTTTGATCCCCAGCCGTTGTGCTAGAATGTCGTTGACACCATCGCTGACAATATCAAAATTGGTGTGCGCTGCAAATATTGCCAGCTGATGTCGCACCGCCATCTGAATAATAGAGCCGCCGGGCGTTTCAAGATCAATGGTTTTCAAGGGGCTGAAAATCAGAGGGTGATGGGTAATCAATAAGTCAACTTTACTTTTACAGGCCGCTTCGATCACCTCCGCACCCGGATCCAAAGCAATCCAAATTCGCTGGACAGGTAGGCGGGTATCGCCGATCTGAAGTCCGACATTATCCCATTCCTCTGCCAGCCATGGCGGGACCAGACGGTCGATAATCTCTATGATTTGTGCGACGGTAGCTTGCATGCATCCCCTTGTCAGCTGATGATCGTAAACCTCACGTTTTGGAACCCTGTTGCAGATACGAACCCCTGAACCGTTGCTCTGAAAAAAAATGGCGTGGTCAGAACACCCCACGCCATTTGGAAACAACGCTGGCCGCCGTCAACCTCCATCTTCGCGGGTTCTTCAGGCCCGCTATTCCTTTGCGCCGACCAGCGCATAGACGATTTAATCGTTTTGAAGAAGAATAAGCGTTTCTTTCTGTTTTCGGCATTTCCAGGTATTCGGGTATGGGCCCACCTGGGATCGAACCAGGGACCTACCGGTTATGAGCCGGTGGCTCTGCCAACTGAGCTATGGGCCCTAATAGAATAGCGTTATCTAACGATAGCAAAATATTTTGTCAAGTTCAGCTTTCGATAAAATTTTTCAACTTTCGACTGCGCGTTGGGTGGCGCAATTTTCTCAACGCTTTGGCTTCAATTTGTCGAATGCGTTCACGGGTAACCGCAAAATCCTGTCCAACTTCTTCAAGTGTGTGGTCGGCTCTTTCGCCGATTCCAAAGCGCATACGCAACACTTTTTCTTCACGGGGCGTAAGGGTGGCAAGCACTTTGCGAGTTTGTTCTGCCAGGTTCATATTCACTGCCGCATCTGAGGGCAGCATGAACTTCTTATCTTCTATGAAATCACCCAGATGGCTGTCTTCTTCTTCACCAATCGGCGTTTCGAGTGATATCGGCTCACGCGCAATTTTCAACACCTTGCGAACTTTTTCAAGCGGAATCTCCATTTTTTCGGCAATTTCTTCTGGTGTTGGTTCACGGCCCTGTTCCTGTACCAGATAGCGGGATGTTCGAATAAGTTTGTTAATGGTTTCGATCATATGGACTGGAATCCGTATTGTCCTGGCTTGATCCGCAATTGCGCGAGTGATGGCTTGTCGAATCCACCAGGTGGCGTAGGTACTGAATTTATACCCCCGACGATACTCAAACTTGTCCACGGCTTTCATTAATCCGATGTTGCCTTCCTGAATCAGGTCCAAAAATTGAAGCCCCCGGTTGGTATATTTTTTTGCAATGCTGACAACCAGACGCAAATTGGCTTTGGTCAACTCACTTTTTGCCAATTTTGCTCGATAGCGCCCCTCTTCTACGGCTGACATGACGCCTTTGAGCGCCCGATTGTGGGTCTTTAATTCATCTTCGCGCATAGCGATGTTTTCGATAATTTTCTTAAGCTCCTTATGCAGCAAGCCCAATTGTTCTTTGGGCAAATCACATCGTGGAGCAGCCCATTTTACGAACTTGGTCTTAGTGTTCAGGTGCTCTTTGAGATCCGAAACAGAGGCATCGACGATATTGGCGCCCCGGCTGATCAACTTGTTCATTTCATCAAACCACATGATCTGGGCACGTATGTTTTCCTCTATACCATCGATCACGTTGGCCTCGAGACGCCAATCTTTTAGAAGATCAAAAATCTTATCGATTCGTTTGGCCACGTTTTGCCTGATCTTTTTCCTTTCCTCTTGATCAAATTTACCGGAAAATAATTTTTCTCGAACGTCTTTATTCTCTTCGTGGAGCTTGCGAATCCCATAAATTGTGTCTAAAAACTTTTCAGTTTGCGCCATTTCATCAATATAGGTGTCGCCTTCATCAATGTCTCGAAGAACATTTTTAGGACGCATATTTCCTTCTGCAATTTCTTCTCCAAGACTTATGATGCTTTCCACACCGGTGGTGGTTTCAAGCAGAGCATGTAATACCTCTTGCTCGCCGGCTTCTATCTTTTTGGCAATCTCGACTTCTCCTTCTCGACTCAGAAGCGTCACCAGACCCATTTCACGAAGATACATTTTCACTGGATCTGTGACCGTACCGAAGTCTGTGTCTCGAATGGCTTGAGTGACCGGTTTTTTCTCCTTTTTCTTTTTTTTGCTAATCAGTTTCTTTTTCGTTTTTTCATCGACCACCTCAATGTCATTTTCATCAAACATAATGAGGGTTTCATCAATTTGTTCGGGAGACAGCAATTCCGCAGGCAGCAATTCATTTATTTCGTTGTAGCTCAAAAAACCCTGCTTTTTGCCTTTGGTCATCAATTTTTTAATGGCTCGCTTGGTTTCGTATTTTGCCTTGTTGGCCGCTGCTTTGGATTTGGGGGCCGTGGTTTTGGTCTCACGGGCTTTTGCTTTGCTTTTGGAAGCAGAAGCTTTAGTTCTAATTGCCGCGGCTTTGCGACTGACAGAGGCTGATCTTGATTTAGCGCTATCTGTTTTGGTTTTGGAGACAGCGGCTTTGGTCCTGGGTGTGGCGGCCTTTGACCTGGTTGTTTTGGCTTTGCCTTTGGATGCAGCCTCGTCTCGAACAGGCCTAGTTCTGGTTTTGGGTGCCACAGCCTTGGATTTGCGCGCCGTCACTTTTGTTTTGGGCGTTGCAGCTTTACTTTTTGAAGCAGCCGTTTTCGCTCTGGCCGACGCTGATTTAGACCTGCGGGTTGCAGCTTTGGCTTTAGGTGGTGCTGCTTTGGATCCTGTTCGTGCTGTTTTGGGCCGGGTTGTCGTTCTTTTAGTTTTAGGAGCCCGGGCAGCACTTTTGCGAGCGGTTACCTTTTTAGCGGTACGCTTGGCAGTCCCAGCTTTGGAAACCGTTTTTTGGGTGGTTGTCCGTTTAACGGTCTCTTTGGCGGTTTCCTTTTTTGTAGCAGATTTTTTTGCCATAAAATCATGCCCTCCGGAAATGTTCTTATATTCGATTCCGCCAGATCAGCGGATATCGGCTCTTTCGAAGATCCCTCTTATTGCGTGCAATAAATCTGTATTTATAGCCACTACGCACGTGTGATCATTGTCATGGTTGAGTATCGTTTAGCGCTCTCCCATGGAGGCTTTAAATGACCCGTTTGTCAATATTCAAGCGTACATAAAAACTATATGTTAAATGGGCATAGTCAAGCCCTTAGAGCCGTTATTTCTCCAGCGCTCAAGTCGACTTATGTCTCTGGCTGCGCATGGCCATCTGTTGTTTTTTTTTCAACAGTTTTGCTAAGGTTTCTTGATCGTTCATTTTTTCAGCAGCCTTAATTTGATCAAGAATCCGGGTATCGCGACGCCGCTGCCCGTATTTGACGAATTGAGTTATCAGCTTCAGGCATCCATTTCTTTCCCAGGATTCTTCGATCATTGCCAGGGATGATATCAATCTTTCAAGTTCGGGTTTATCAAAAAACAGCTCTGATATTTGCATATCCGACGATAACCGGCTTTCTAAGATTGCGGTGGCAATTGAATGTAAAAAGGGATTATCAATGTATTCGATAACGTCAAATTTCCTGATTTCAGGTAGTACGGCAGGAAATTGCAGCATCATGGCAATAATCTGACGTTCCAGCCGGCTCCCCTCGCTTTGCGCTAAATCTACTTTTTCGCCCCTATCTGTAGTTACCTTAGACGCAGCACGAGCTCGAATTTCTCGTAAAATGATATTTTCCTCAATGCCGATTCGCTCAGCTAACTGTTTGACATACAAAGATCTGGCAACATTATCATTAATGGACGCTAATGGACCTTTTAGGTCAGCAACAACACGAATTTTTCCCTCGGTAGAAAGCCCGCGTTTGGCGATGGACTGTTCTATCAGAAAAGACACGATACCGGGTGCCCGGGTTGCTAACTTTTGGAAAGATTTCACTCCTCTTTCCCTAAGATAAGAATCGGGATCATGTCCATCGGGCAGCACCAGAATTTGGGTGTCTGCATTTTCTTCGCGGAACACATCACCTCGGCTGAAATCCACATGTTCCTGCCAAAATGTGTCGATACATCGCCTGGCAGACCGAATTCCGGCTTCATCAGAATCATAAACCAGTATCAAACGCGGTACATAACGGCTCAACATCCGAACATGTTCAACCGTCAGGGCGGTACCGAGCGTTGCAACTGCATTTTCAATACCGTGCTGATGAAGGGTCAGCAAATCGAGGTAACCTTCGACGATGTAAATGCGATCCGTCAAGCGGCTTTTGTCTTTGGCCAGATGCAAGCCGTACAAAGACCGACTCTTGCTGTATACCGGTGATTCCGGAGAATTGAGGTATTTAGGTAATGAATCATCCATCACCCGCCCACCGAAGCCAATAACAGCCTGGTTTACATCAATAATCGGAAAAACGATACGATCCCGAAAACGATCATAATAACCCCGGCTGTCTTTTCGGGGTAAAATCAATCCACAGCGTTCTACTGTTGCAAGCGCTACCCCCCTTTTGGAAAAAAAGTTGATGACATTATCCCACCCCGACGGTGCATATCCGAGACTGAAACGCTCGATGATTTCCGCTGACAGACCCCTTTTTTTGAGATAAGCCCTTGCCGGTTTTCCGCTTGGGCTGCGCTGCAGTACGTTGATATAATAGTTCATCGCCTGTCGATTGATTTTCAGCAGGCTTTCGCGTTCGCCCAGACGTTTTTGCTGTTCAGGCGTCAGGTGTCTTCTGGGAATATCGATACTATATCTGCGGGCCAGTGAATGGGCGGCCTCAGGAAAAGCAAGTCCGTCTTTTTTCATCAGAAAGCTGAATACATTACCGCCTGTTCCGCATCCGAAGCAGTAAAATATTTGTTTTTCCGGGCTAACAGTAAATGAAGGTGTTTTTTCAGAGTGAAACGGACATAAACCGACAAAATTCCTCCCTGTTTTTTTCAGATGAACGACCTCTGATATCACAGCGACGATATCAGCCGCATTTTTGATGTCTATGATCTTGTCTTCAGGGATAAATATTGCCAATAATAGCAGCCTCCACTTCTATGGAACAGGGAGCAAATATTCGGAAGGAACGTTGATGGAATGAAGCGTTTCAAATTTTGCATTTACCCGGTTTGCTAATTTGAATTGCCCTAAAATTTTGCCATAAGTTTGTGTACTTATGGCCCCCCTGCGTAAGAAATTGTTAAACGAAAAAAATAATAAGGTACAAACGATTTGTCAAGAATTAATTACACCTTATTCAATCTCAATTATCATCAATAAATGGCCGTTGCGCCGTTTCCAGGGCAACCTTCAAATCCAATTGACCGCTATATAGCGCTTTTCCAACGATAACGCCGATGACACCGAATTCTTCAAGTGCTAACAAATCCCTGATATCCTGAATCGACGAGACCCCTCCTGAAGCCACCACAGGAACCGATATAGCTTCTGCCAGATGCTTTGTGGCTTCCAGATTGGGACCGGTCTGCATTCCATCCCGCTGGATGTCGGTAAAATTAATGGCCGCAACACCGCAATCCTCAAACGCCCTGGCTAGATCAACGGCTTCGACATGCGTTGTTTGGGTCCACCCGTCTATGGCAACTTTTCCGTCGCGCGCATCGATTCCCACAATGATACGATCCGGGTAGGATTTACAAATCCGCTTTACAAATTCAGGGCTTTTAATGGCTTCGGTCCCAATAATGACGCGTCTGATCCCCATTTCCAAATACATCGCGACCGTTTGTTCACTGCGAATACCGCCGCCCAATTGAATGGGAACATGCACCGAATGCGCTATTTCACGAATAACGCCCACATTTTGCGGGCTCTTTGAAATCGCGCCATCAAGATCGATGACATGAATAATTTGAGCACCGAGCCGCGCCCATTTACCTGCCGTGGCGGCCGGATTATCCGAATACACGGTGGCATCATTCAAGCGCCCCTGAAGCAGCCGAACACATTTACCATTTTTAACATCAACAGCCGGAATGATAATCATTATTCGAATAGTTACGATCTTAGTATTTAAAGTACTGTACTATGTGTAAAGAGGACCCCTGAGTACATGAGAATCAATATTTGGTACCCGCATTGCACTGCTGACAATATCAATCACTCAACACCCTCTTTAAAGATTAGAGCGTCCCTTTGGAGGACCGCACATCTGAGATGCGCTTATCCATAGAAGCGGCTTGAGCCAAAGCTCTGCCCAGCGCCTTGAATATGGATTCGATGATGTGATGCTCATTTTCCCCGTAGGAAACATTAATGTGAAGGTTTAATCCACAACGGGTGGCAAAGGCTCTAAAAAACTCTTTTGCCAGCACGACATTAAAAGCAGATCCGGAGGGTTGAAATGATGGTAAATGGTAAACCAAAAACGGGCGTTTGGACAAATCAACGCTTACAGCAGCCAGGGCATCGTCCATGGGCGTAACGGCATGGCCGAATCGGTTGATGCCTTTGCGATTGCCGAGTGCCTGATCGAAGGCATCCCCCAAAACCAGACCAACATCCTCAACCGTATGATGAAAATCAACCTCTAAATCCCCCTTGGCCTTGACGGCCAAATCAAAGAAACCGTGGACGGCCAATAAAACCAGCATATGATCAAAAAAGGGAATTCCGGTGGATATTTCCGATTGCCCGCTGCCGTCTAATTTGAGGCCAACTCGAATGGCGGTTTCTTTGGTTTTACGTTCAACCTCGGTTTTGGCTTCCATCATTTTGGTAACCCCTGTCATTGTTTAGTTGGTGTCATCACCGTAATACGCTGAGATTAGGCGAAAAACCAATAGACCGCAACCTGTCGCACACCAGGTGCCTGTGTTTTTGCAATAGCGATCATAATCAATTTTTTTAAGGAATGCAATCGTTTATATCGCCGCATGCTTATGGCTGCGACAGGCTCAGAGGCAGTTTCACATATAAAAAGGGTGGCTCATCGAAAATGAACCACCCGTGAAAGGAGGTCAGAATGAAGCACTATGACGTACTTACTCTGAGGTAGCCTGTAATATACAGGCTACATCGATATAGAACCGATAAATAGCCAAAAGTTACAACTGAAATTGGCAGATCAACCTCAATTATGCCATCGTGCCGAACGGTCTTAAAGGTCAAAAGGTTCCCTTATATTTTTAAAGGCCTCACATCCCAGTTGACACTACCCGGAAAATCGGCTACAAGGATAGGTTTGTATTTGACACATTGTGGCAGTTTAGGTGGATGGTGGAGATGAGGGGGATCGAACCCCTGACCTCGGCATTGCGAACGCCGCGCTCTCCCGTCTGAGCTACATCCCCACAACGGGCTGTTTTAATATCAAAAAGATTTTAAGCGGTCAATCTAAAACCTTTTCAGAACGCAAATAAAATGAAACGCCATCCGTTTACCATTGAGCTAAAAGATGCTTACAAGGGATACACCCTGGACCAGGATAAAGTAATGGCGCCTGAAGATACGGTGCAACGGTTTTTGGATAGACTCAAAACAGTTAACCTGAACATTCTCAAGCGCACGGTCCGCATCGACAACGGTCGCTTGGACATACCGATTTATTTCAGCTTGTGCGGCAAAGACGCCCGCCAGATTATCGGGACGAAAAAACAAATGGGCAAAGGCGGCACGCCCCGTCAATCTGAGGCCAGTGCTGTCATGGAACTGGCAGAACGATTCAGTTTTTTTAGTTTTATGAAAAATCCTCAAAATTTTTTCATTGAAAGATTTGTCAACCTACAGGATCGAGCCTTACCCTTTGAAACAATTGCTAAATCGGTTCACGATCAGTCGGATGACCTGCCGGTAGCCCGGAAAATATTTGAAAACTTACCCCTCAAGTGGACCTGGGCATATAATTTAAGCCGCAAAGAACAGACTTTGGTTCCTTTTGATTGGTTTTTTGCGATTAACGAATTTAACGGCCCCTCTGCCGGCAATTGCATTGAAGAAGCAATCAGTCAGGGAATTTGTGAAATCATTGAGCGGCATACCTCCTCGGTCATCAGCCACAACCGCCTGAAGGTTCCAGCAATCCGCGCGGATTCAGCCACCGATTCACTGGTAGTTGAAATGGTCGCCAAATATCGCAAAGCCGGTGTAGAACTGTTTGTTTCCGATTTTACACTGGATACCGGTATCCCGAGTGTCGGCGTTTTAGCCTACGATCCGACGACTTTCCCGGAACTCAGTGAAATCGTATGGACCGCCGGCACAACGCCCCATCCCCAGAAAGCATTCAGCCGGGCGCTCACCGAAGTGGCTCAGCTGGCGGGTGACTTTGATACCGCGGCCAATTACGTGGCCAGCGGACTGCCCAAGTTTACCGATCTGACACAGGCCGCGTATATCATGAACCCGGGATCGGAAATTGACATTCAGGATTTGCCGGATTTGTCGCATGAAAACATAAAAATCGAAGTGGAAAACTGCCTGGCGGCGCTAAAACAAATCGAAATGGAAGTCTTTTTGATTGACACGATGCATTCAGATCTGCAAATCCCCGCCTTCTATACCATTATTCCTGGGGCGCATTTCCGGGAACGGGCCCTGGCCACCAGTGTCGGCATGTTTGCAACCAAGCACATTGCTGATAATCAGAATCCCAGCGCGGCCATTGGCAAACTCAGTCGAATCGACAGGGACCTGCCCGGAAAATATTATGTCAAATTTTACCTTGGATCCTGCCACCTGGCGCTAAATGATCCCACGACGGCATTGAAATGTTTTGAAGAGGCCCTGAACCTGGAGCCCCATCATCAGGATGTTCCCAGTATATACTCGTATATAGGGGTTGCTTTAAAAGATATGGGTAAATATCGCAAAGCCCTTAATGTGCTCAAAAAAGGGGTGGTATTGGACCCGGAAAGAACCGACATCTATAACCTGATGGGATTTTGCCATTTTAAGCTAAAAGAGCATGAGGCCGCTATTGAAAGCTTCAAGAAAATCATTCAGCTGGATCCATCATCGGCCATCGACTATGCCAATATTGCTTCAAACTACCGTGATATGGGACAAACCGCAAAGGCGATTCGCTACTATGAAATGGCACTGGCACTGGATGCTTCCATTGAATTTGCCAGAGAGAATCTAGCCAGGCTTAAATCGCTGGATGGTTGACTGGCAAATTGATTTGTGCGCTCCGTCGTCCGCATCCCCGGTATCTTATATCGTATTAATACCCATTTTGACATTTCAGTTGGCCTGTTCGATTCGTCGACGCAGATGACCAATGCTTTCTTTCAAACCGGCAGACCACTGATCCATTTCCTTTAGCATCTGCAATGTGTGTTGCTTATCGACCTTGGTGCTGTCTAATCGATCGGCGATTACAGATAAGTCTGTCACAAAAAGTTGAAAGCGATCCTGCATGAGGTCGACGAGATGTTCACCAAAATTATCGATGAGTTTGAATAAAAAGGCAAACTTGAGGTTTTCACGGTAATCTTTAAGCTGCTCGACGATCAAGCGCATTGTGTCTCGCTTCATCTGCTGGGTGCCGCCGCTCAGGGCCTGTTGAATCACATCGGTTCGCTTACGGGTGGGTTTCTTGAGCAATTTTCTTAAATTTTGCTGGAAACTGTAAATACCCAGGCGCAACAGGGCAGCCGTTTTTATTTTTGCTGAATATTGCATCGTTGTGACCAATTTAGGCGGTTTTGGCCCGGATTGTTCCAGCTGAGCCTTCAGATTCGGCAGCTCAATTTTTAACTGTGTTTCGTTGTTGAGGCTCACTCCGAGTTGGCTCATCATGCGCCTGTATTCATCGTATGCATCTGCAATCGCGCCGTGATAAGGCTGGAGAATCGTCCCGAAATACGCACCGATTTCATTTTCCTGCGTTTTGACGAAACGAACGATCTCCGGATTGATATCTTCGGTCATAAATTTATTCAACGATTGTTTAAATTCCTGGTAGCCCCGATAAATAGTTTTGGAAACACCGGGCAAATCCGCTTTTCCATCAACCGGTTGGGTCAATCCTTTATATTCCTTGACGAATTGAATGATTTTGCGAAATATTTCACCGGAACGTACATCAAAAAAGCGATTCACATCGACGTTGAGCTTTTTTTTGATTTTGGAAACCGCACCGGCTATGGTAGTTTTCAATACCGTTTTCATCTGATCGACCCGTTCCTGATGTTCCTTTAGCCGTTGAATCAGTTCCTGAGCGCTATCCGAATCCCGTGCGAGGATATCCTGATTGATGTCGATCCAATTCTCCATCCCGGATAAAACAACGCTGAGACGTTCCAGATGGTTTTTCAGCAATAACGTGCCGCGCGTGTTCCCAAGCTTCGAGTCAAGCTGAGACCTGAAATGGGCTGTTTCTTGGTTGGAAAATTCTGTTAAGTCAGCCTCAGCCTGCCATTGTTGCATTCGGAGTTGATCTTTTTCAGACAGCGTCAAATGGGGCGACGAAAATAAATTAAATAAAGCTGAAAAAGTATACACTTCCGGATCGGGTTTGATCAGTGCCAGCTCTTTTTTTACTTTGTTCACCAGCGCTTGAAGTTCATGAATGGATTCGTGCTCACTAAAATCGCAATTAACAACAAATAAAATGTTATCCAGAATACCCATTTTATTGATAATGGATAAAAACTGGATGTCCGCCTGTCGCAGACCGGTGCGGCTGCTGATCACATACACAATCATATGCGTGAGCAATAAGTAATCCTGTATCATTGACAGGTGCATGGGGTTTGAACTGTCACTCCCCTGGCAATCCGCAATTTCAATGTTGGTCGTAAAAGCGTCGGATGGAATTTGCAGTTCAACGTCTTTTAAGTAAACGGCCAGATTTTCATCACCCACATAATTTTTGTGCTTTTCAAAGCTTGAGGCATCATAGCGTCGGGTTGTGTTCTTATCGGAAATAAAATCGTAAACTCTTTCATATCCCATGATGTAGGAGGACAGAAGGACGTTATTTATGTTACGGGTATCGTGTGATATCAATTGGTCAGCGCTTAATAGTGTGAGGGCCTTTTTAATTTGCTCACGTTCTTGGGCTCTGCGGATATCTAAGCCTGAATCTGTACGACGCCACTCCAGTGTCGGGAAAAGTACCAGAGCCTGTTCCATTTCAGCATTGATTTCGTCCCAGGATTTGAAAAAAAGCTGAGCGTTTAATTCTTTACCATTACGCACCCGGGTGACGATCGATGTGACCACGCCGGCCCCTCTTTTCAGATAATCGCCTTGCAGGATTGAATTTAAAAAAGTGCTCTTCCCGGATTTAATCGGCCCGGCAACCGCCACCCGCATAATATCTTCAGACATCTGATCCGGAAGCCCCTGACAGGTCTTGTCCCAGTCCTCAAATCGCGATTCATCCATCCCGGGCAAAGATTTCGCCTTAGATATCAGTGACCGAATGTCCTCATTAACCTTTAAAATTTCTTCTTTTAGATAATGATAGCTGTCCATGCTTATTTAAATCTTCATCATTTTAAAATTTCAGTTATGGCGTGGTTCATACAATTTAGCGGCTGAATTGTCAAAGCGATTTAGAAAATACCCTCACGCTAAGGCGCAAAGGTTGATGTTGCCCCTCCTGCAACGCCAAACGGCCTTTGCATGTCATAATTGTCGGGTTATTATTGAATTTGAATACCTTCAAACAAACCTTCTGGCTGGATCTCGATTTTGGTCTTCATGGTCTCGACGTATTCGGGGCGGGTATCATCTTGCCAGCCTGGATAACCGCCGCGCCAGACATATTTGATCAGTTCCTGAAAAATGTGTTGGCTAAATTTGTACATGCCGATATCAACCTCGCCGGACCGCCGGTCCGCTACAATGGGTATCTTGATACTGCGTGCATGTCCTGTGATTATTTTCCGCACGATAGCCTGGTTGCGAGAACCGTTGGTTTTTTGTTTGAAGGCTTCGGGCTTGTGCGGAAAAGGATAACGACGGTATAATTCGCCAATAAACCCGGTGTGACGAATCCCGTAAATGGCACCCATTAAGTCCCCGATCATGGCGCGGTCCTCTATGAAATAAACCGTCCAGTGGGTTCGAAATTTATTAATATGACTGCTTTCTGCCATGGCGACTACATGTTCACAAAAATCAGATCCAAATAAAAAGTACTTTTCTAAAAGCAACATATCTGAATCGATGTTGAAAAAGCCAAATGCAATCGTGCCATGGTTGAGTGATTCAAAAGCTAACGGCATATACTTTCACCCAATTTGGGTTTGAACAAAAGAATTAAAACGTCATCCATCCACACGCTCAGGCAATTACCCTATGCCTTTGCGCTCTGCCCCATGCCTGGTTTAACATGCCCCAGGCCCTATGCCTCGCGTAAAAAAAACCGCCACTTGCATATCATATCATCCGGATGCGGATCAGGAGGGGCAAACAGGCACTCCACCTGAATGCGCTCGTCAATTTCGCGGGCAAAACTGGAAAATTCTTCCCGGTGCATGGCTTTGCAGGCATACTCATCCAATCCCCGTTTAATTCTGGCCGTCTGGGTAGGACAGTCCGGAACGTGAAGCATAACTTCTTCGGGTGTTTCGGTAATTTGATAGCCAACAAGAATGCACCAGGGAAAAAATTTAAGCGCTTTAACAAAACCCGAAAGACCCCGCTCTTCGATATTAAAGCGCTTTTGCAAATCTTTGGCTGCCATTGCCGCTACCCGTCCCCATACCTTTTCATTTAAACGGTCTGCAGTCGGCTCATCAAATTGTTCGCTGATGTTTATATACCAGAACGCATCGATGACCCGGTAGTGCCACAGCAGGAATTCAACATAGCTTCGCAGATCCTCTTTTTCCATTTGGTCAAATAATTGAAGATCCATAGATACACCCTTTCATTCTGACTGCCCATGAAATTTGAGCAAACCGGCAAAAAAAGAACCCATGGCAATCAAGCCGCCACAAATCATAATGCCCATCGAAAAACTGTGCTCATCACCGATAAAACCGATAAAAATAGGCGCCAAACCACCACCGGCGACAAAGGCCAGTGGAACAATGAGCGAAACCGCGATATTTCGAAATTTAGGTGCCACGATTAAAGACATGGCAGCAAAACCGGCCGGAAAAAAGCAAACGGCAATCAACGGTTGTAAAAAAACCAGGTAGTGAATAATCGAACTCGGTGCAATACCCAGAAGAATGGTCATCAATCCGGCACCAAGCAAAACAATCATGAGCGTTCGGCGGGGCCCAATGCGGTCGGTTGCCCATCCAGCAACAAATGCCATAATGACACTGGGTACCCTGGATAAGGCGATCAGGGTATTGGCCAGGTTGCGATCAATGCCATGCTCGGAAACCAGGTAAAGCGGCAGCATGGTATAAAGCCCCAGGGTGCCAACCACACCCAGGCTAAAGAGCAGGACCATCACCCAGAAGGAACCCTTGCCCAATAGCTGAACCAATGCGCTAAAGCCAGGGGCCTCACCTTTAAAATCGCCACCACGGCTATAGCGCAAAAAAATCGGACTCATAACCAGAGCCGCAACACCCATTACCAAAAAAACTTCCCGCCAGGAAAACGATATCAGGACTGCTTCGCTGATTAAAGGTGCAGCAATAAAACTGAGATTGGGAGCCAGCTCATGAATAGCGATGGCTTTGCCCCAGTGGTGCGAAGGCACTAAAGAAGTCAGTGTTGCAATGGCCGATGGTAAATACAAGCCAGCCGCCATTCCGACAAAAAACAAACCCATTCGCATTGTCCAGGGCCCGCTGCAAAAAGCGGTACCCAGCAAGGCGATACCCAGAGCCGTATTGGAGGTCACAATGGTGCGCTTATGATTTAAGCGCGATGATATGAATCCCGATCCAATCAGGGTTACAAAATAACCAATTGAAATGAAAAGAAACAGGGTTCCCGTTTCAGCATGGCTCAAATTGAGGTCCAATTCAATTCGGGGAGCCAGGGGTGCCGGTGTAATCCGGGAGGTGAAATTAAGAAAAAAAATCGAAGTCAAAATCAGAATCGGACCGATCGAGTTGCGGAAGGCATCAATGGAATTGTGTTCGCCATGGCGATTTTCAGAAGCCGCTCTATTTTTGTGCATTTCCAACCGTTTTAGATGGGCACATAACGCTTTTGCAGACCATATCTGCCCGTTCTACACTGGATAAACCAATTGATAATTATATTATTTTCAGTTTATTATGTAATATTTCTCAACTGTTGGTTCATATAACGTTTGCCCGATGATCACCCTGTTTAAAAAGGCGCGAGCATAGGATGTCAATATCCGCGCGATCTTCTGCCCGGCAGCAAGGCAGCCCGGAAGATCTGCCTGATTGAGGAATATGAATCGCCTGGCCTGCTCGGGAGCGTTTTTCATCAACCCGTGCCTGTCAAGGCACAATTTGGCAATGGCTGATGAGCTGATTTTATCTTCCGGTGCCAAACCCGATAACGCTGACACTAAATGCGGTCGAAAGACCCACTTTGGGTTCAACGGTTTTCCGATTACCGATAAACCAACTGTTGCGATTATCCAGCGTGTGCTGCCGGGAATTACCGGCTCGTGCACCGCTGGCGCCTTGAGCGGCTTGCCGGCAGCACCGTCTGCCTCCACGATAATCCAGCGAAAAACACCGGACTGCCAGATGCGATCGATGGCGTCTGCATGGAATCCTTTTAGTTTATGCTGAAGAGGGATGATTTGTCGTGCAGCGGTCAAATGTAAAGAGCGCTTTAGTTTGACACGCGCCTGCTGTAAAAACCATTCCAGAGAATCAGACACTATGACCATTGATGATTGCCGCCGCGAGGGTATGCGGATCTTGGTTGTGGTCGTTGTCAGCACCCGATCGCCACCACCGGCCAGCTCCCGGGCCATCCGAAACATCAAAGCGGTTTTGCCGCCGGCCCCCACAATGCTGATGACGCCTCCCCCATTTAAGTTTAAGCTATGCCGTAATGAGGTCATTTTTGTGTTTCGCGTTGCGGGTTTCGCACTTCAATTCTTTTCCAGGTTTCAGTATTCAGGTGTCAGGTGTCACCATACTGAAT